>CANHYS010000033.1 GCA_947464585.1 Planctomycetaceae bacterium
CACCGTGCTGCGGTGGTATTGCACAGTCGGCGACGGCAACGACCCGACGGCCCCGCAGGACTACACCGATTCGACTCTCGACCCCTGACCAGGGCCATGGTTTCGGAAGGGCATCCATGACCAAACGACAGAAGGCCTTGGCTGCGTCGGTGCTTGGCGTGCTTCTCGCTGCCGGTGGTGTGTCGTGGTTTTTCATGAGCGCCAAGGGCATCGTTGACGAGACGCTCTCGTTGCAGACACGACTTCTGGCCGGGGAACTCACGGCACGCGATCGCAAGTCGGGAGTCGCGCAGGTGACGCGCAACATCGACAAGATGGATCGCGATGATGCGAAGAAGGTGCGGGATGCGTTCATGGCCGATTGGCGACGGCTCCAGCAGCAGGGCATGGACGACTACTTTGCCGCTGGCGAGGCTGACCGCGAAACCCTCCTCGATCACGACATCGAGCGACTCGTCACGGCGGGCGAACTCTGGTTCGCGACCAACCCGCGATCGAACGGCCAGCCGCCGAAGCCCAGAAATCCCAAGAAGGCGGCTTCGAAACCGGGGCAGGCCAAGGTCAGTCCAGCCGCACAACTGCTCGACATGTATCGGACCAAACTGCTCGCACGGGCCGGAAAGCGGGGCGTCACCCTCCCGGATTGGCTTCTGGGGCCACGCTGAAATCACCGACATCGCGATTTCGGTGGCTCCGCCGCGCAGAGCGAACGCCGTTGAGGTAGTCTGTGGGGTTCCCGCCCGCACTCCCCTCCCCGCCAGTCCTCCTCTCAGGCCCCCCTCATGCCGGATTCCAAGTCCGAACGGACCGCTTCCCCTGCCCTGCCCGACGATTCCCGCCCCGGCCACGTGCCCTTTGCCTCACTGGGACTTTCCGCCGAAGTGCTCAAGGCCGTCGCCCAGCTCGGCTTCGAGGAGACCTCGCCGATTCAGTCGGCGGCCATCCCGCTGATCATGTCGGGCCGCGACGTGGTCGGCCAGTCCGAGACGGGCTCGGGCAAGACGGCGGCTTTCTGCATCCCTGCGATCGAGAAGATCGATCCGGCGGTCAAGGCCGCGCAGGTGCTGATCCTCACCCCCACACGTGAACTGGCCACGCAGGTGGCCGACGAGGTGCACAAGCTCGCGGCCTTCCGTCGGGGCGTGAATTCGGTGGCGATCTATGGCGGTGCGTCGTATGACCGTCAGTTCGCGGAGTTGAAGCGAGGCGCCCACGTCGTGGTCGGCACCCCGGGCCGGCTCACCGACCACATGAACCGCGGCACGCTCGACCTCACGAAGATCCGCATGCTGATCCTCGACGAGGCCGACCGGATGCTCGACATGGGCTTCCGCGAGGACATCGAGAAGATCCTCGCCGCCGCCCCCGAGGGCCGGCAGACGATCTTCTTCTCCGCGACCATCTCACCGCAGATCCAAGGCCTCGTCCGCGAGCACTCGAAGGACGCCGCGACCATCAAGATCGCGCAGAAGTCGGTGAGCGGACCGCCGCTCGTGGATCAGGTCTACCACGAGGTGCGGCATCACGCGAAGCTCGACGCGCTCGTGCGCGTGATCGACTTCCACGATGTGAAGAGCGGCGTCATCTTCTGCAACACCCAGCGGATGGTCGATGAGCTGGCCGACGCCCTCATCGGCCGGGGCTACTCGGCCGAGCGGATCCATGGTGGCATGGCCCAGGCCCAGCGGACCCGGGTGATGCAGAACTTCAAGCGGGCGGCCTTTGCGTTTCTGATCGCCACCGACGTGGCCGCCCGCGGCATCGACGTCAACGATCTCGAACTGGTGGTGAACTACGATCTTCCCTACGACGCCGAGGACTACGTGCACCGCATCGGCCGCACGGGCCGCGCCGGGAAGAAGGGCAAGGCGGTCACACTCGTGTCGGGGGCGGCCATCTACAAACTGCAGTCGATCGAGCGGTTTCTCCGGACGAAAATCCGCCGCGAGCAGGTGCCGTCGATGGCGGCGGTCGAGGACCGCCGGTCCGACGCGCTCTTCGACAAAATCACCACGACCCTCGAGGCAGGCGGCTTCGCACGCCGTGCCCCGCTCGTGGAGCGGCTTCTGGAGCAGGGCCACACGCCGACCGATGTCGCCGCGGCGATCCTGCACCACTTCGCGCCGGCGAGTCAGGAGACGGCCGAGGTGGAGCCCGTCCACCGGCCCGAGCATCGTCGGCCAGCCGACAGGCGGGAGGGGCACCACCAGCACGACCGCACGGAGCGGCGGCCAGGCCCCGGTGGCCCCGGTCCAAAGAAGAGAAAATTCACGCCAGTCGGTGGCCCGCGGTTTGGGAAACCGCACGCCGGCGGAAAGAAGAAGGGCAAGCCACCGGGCGGCAAGCCGGGGAAGTGACCGAAACGGGGGCGCAGCTCATTTCGTTCGGCGAAATGAGCTGCGTCCCCGTTTCATGAGAGTTACGACCCGACCGAGTGCGCCGGGAAGTCGGTGTAGCCGGCGGCTCCGGTTGGGGAATACCAGGTCGCCATGTCGGCAGCCTGGGCCAGCGGCCAGCCGTTCGCAAACCGCTCGACGAGGTCGGGGTTGCTGATGAAGGGGCGTCCGAAGGCGATCAGGTCGGCCATCCCGCTCGCGATGACAGCCTCCGCCGATGCCTGCGTGTAGCCGCAGTTGCCGACGAGCGGGCCGCGGAAGACGCTGCGGAATTCGGCGAGCGTCATCGGTTCACCCAGCTTGTGAAACCCGAAGCCCAGTCCGTCCATCACGTGCAGGTAGGCGAGGCCGAAGGCGTCGAGTTGACTGGCCGCATAGGTGAACTGTTCACGGAAGTCTGGCGAGCCCATGTCGTTGAAGCCGCCGTTGGGGGCGAGTCGCACTCCCACGCGGCCGACCGGCCATTCGGCCGCAACGGCCTCGACCACCTCCGCCAGGAAGCGGAAGCGATTCTCGACGCTGCCACCGTAGCGGTCGGTGCGGTGATTCGTCTTCGACTGCAGAAACTGGTCGACGAGGTAGCCGTTGGCTGCGTGGATCTCCACGCCGTCGAAGCCGGCAGCGCGGGCACGGGCCGCGGCGCGGGCATAGTCGGCCACCACCCCCGGGATCTCGGCGGTGTCGAGGGCCCGCGGTGCTTCGTAGGCCTGTTTGCCCTGCGGCGTGTGGATCCCATCGCCGGTGATCGCGATGGCCGACGCGGATACGGGAAGTCTGCCGCCATGGAAGCTCGAATGGGAAGCTCGGCCCATGTGCCACAGCTGCAGGAAGATCCGGCCGCCGCGGGCATGGACGGCGTCTGTTGTCAGCCGCCAACCTTCCGCCATGGCATCGGTATAGATCCCGGGCGACTCCAGCCAGCCGTTGGCCTGATCGGAGATGGTGGTCGCCTCGGAGACGATGAGCCCGGCTGAACTGCGCTGGGCATAGTATTCGGCCATCAGGGCGTTGGGAATCCGCGCAGAGCCGGCACGCGAGCGGGTGAGCGGCGCCATCACGACACGGTTGGGAAGCGTGAGATCGCGGAGCTGAAACGCCTGAAGGAGCGGTGAGGACATCGGCTGGATCTCCGGGAAGGCATGGTCGTGAAGGCAGTCAGGGGCGTCGTGCGGCTGCTTCAACGAGCAAGTGAGACGCGGACGATTTCCTTGTCGTTGCGAACGACGATGGAGCGATTGGCATACGCAGGACTGCACCAGACCACATTCCGGCCGAACGCCGTGTTGGTGGGCTCGAGCAGATGGGCACGGGCGATCTCCGAGTAGCCCGTGGGCGACATCTTCGCGATCACGAGATCGCCCGTCTCCGCAAACATCCAGTAGCGGTCGGCCTGCCGCACGATGAACGCGGTTCCGGATCCCTGCGGCCGCTCGCCGAGTGGGCCGCCCCCCTTCCAGACGACTTCGCCACTCGGAATCGCCACGGCGCGGAGGTCGCCCTTCTCGTGAAACCCGTAGATCAACCCGTCTGCCACGAACGGCTGCACGTTCACTGCCGACACGCCGTGCTTCGGCTTGTTCCGCCATACCACCTCGGGCTTGTCGGGGCCGAGTTTCAGCAGCAGGTTCTTCTCCTGGTAGCCGCCCACGTAGAGATACTCGCCCACCTGCACCGGCGCCATGATGATCGAGCCGTTGTCGGCGTTGTAGGGCGACTCCCAGAGGATCTGCCCCGTCGCTGGTTCGACGGCGTAGATGCCGTCGGGCTTCATGAACACGATCTGCTGCTTCCCGCCAGTCACGATCATCGTCGGCGGCGAGTAGCCCTGTTCGGGCGCCTTGCCAGCCCGCCAGATCTCCTTGCCAGTGCGCTTGTCGAAGGCAACCGAATGGGCCATCTCGGTGCCGACCACGCAGACCAGGCGATCGCCGTCGACGAGCGGATGGCTCGCCCATCCCCACAGCGCGGCTTTGGTCTGGTAGTCGGCCTTGAGGTCGCGTGACCAGAGCAGGTTCCCGTCGGCGACGTTCAGGCAACAGAGGTTCCCCTCGGCGCCGAGGGTGTAGACACGGTCTCCGTCGACCGTGGGTGTGCACCGCGGACCGGCTGGGTAGGCGATCGTGTAGGTGACCGGATACTCGTGTTTCCAGAGCACCTTGCCCGTGGCCTCATCGAGGCAGAGCACTCGCTCGGTGCCGGTCGACGCCTTCCGCTCGAAGTTCGCCACCTTCACGTCGGCATCCGTCACATAGTCGGTGACGAACACCCGCCCCGCCGCGATGGCGGGCCCTGCATAGCCGCCGGCGATTGGCGCTCTCCACAGCACCGTCGGGCCAGCCGCGGGGAATGTGTCGAGCAGCCCATCCTCCCGCCAGACATTGTCGCGGCTCGGCCCCATCCACTGCGGCCAGTCGTCGGCGACCGCGGTCGCCATCGGCGCGAGGGCCGCGCACAGCGCCGCGATCGACGAGATCGTGAACAGGAACTGTCGTGACGATGGCCACAGCATAGGTCTTCCCTCCGGTTGCATCAGGATCTGTATGGGCGGAGGGTATCGTAGCAGCCGACCGTGAAAGCAGCCTGCCCGCTACAACGCCCGGCGGTGCTTCTTGATCTTCCGGATAGCAGGGGCTGCCGGAGCCGGCGCAGTGGTCGTGCCTGCGGACCTGCTCTCACCTTGCGATGATTCGCTGCGAGGCCTCCGTGAGGCCTGAGCCCCTTGTCGCTGCTGCTGGCCACCCGACGAGCGGCGGCCGTCGTTCCTGCCGCCTCTGCCTCCCCTGCCACGGGACGAGCCGGCCTGACCAGCATGACCACCATGACCAGCATGCCTACCCTCACCAGAGCGGTCCCGCGGCGGACGCCCCTGCGCCGAGCGAGATCCGCCACCCTGCCGTTCGCGAGACTCGCTGGCTGGCTCGACGTGGGGCAGTTCGGGGAGATCGTTGCGGACGGGAATCGACTTGCGGAGCAGCCGCTCGATCGCCTGCAGCCGCGGCCGCTCCTCGTGGTCGCACAGCGAGACAGCCTTGCCCGTCATGCCCGCCCGGCCCGTGCGGCCGATGCGATGCACGTAGGTCTCGGGCTCATGGGGCAGTTCATAGTTGACCACGTGCGAGACGTTGTCGACGTCGATGCCACGGGCCGCGATGTCGGTGGCGATGAGAACCGGCGGATGCTGCGACTTGAACGCGGCGAGCGCCTTCTCCCGCTGGTTCTGGCTCTTGTTGCCATGGATCGCCGCGGCCCTGATGCCGGCTTTGTCGAGGTCGCGCTGCAGCTTGTCGGCCCCGTGCTTTGTCCGCGTGAAGACGATCACGCGGGCCATGCCCTCGGTCGAAAGCAGGTGCACGAGCAGATGCCGCTTCTGCCGCTGGGCCAGGAAAAATACCGACTGCGCCACCGTCTCCGCCGGCGTCGACTGCGGCGTGGTCTTCACCTCCAGCGGATCGCGGAGCATCGAATCGGCCAGTTGACGCACCTCACTCGGCAGCGTCGCCGAGAAGAAGAGCGTCTGCCGCTCCCTCGGCAGCATGCCGACGATCCGCCGCACATCGTGGATGAAACCCATGTCGAGCATGCGGTCGGCCTCGTCAAGGACGAGGAATTCAACCGCCCGCAGGTCGACGAACTTCTGTTGCACGAGGTCGAGCAGCCGCCCCGGCGTGGCGACCAGCACGTCCACGCCCTTGCTCATCGCCGTCTCCTGCGGCCGCTGGCCGACGCCGCCGTAGATCACCGCCGACTTCAGGTGGGCGTTGCGGCCATACACGCGGAAGCTCTCGTGGATCTGGCCGGCCAGCTCGCGGGTCGGCGCCAGCACGAGCACACGGCAGCGGCGGGCCGTCCGCTCACGCGGATTCGCCATCATCCGCTCGATCAACGGCAGCGCGAAGGCAGCGGTCTTGCCGGTGCCTGTCTGCGCACAGCCAAAGAGGTCGCGGCCGGCGAGCACGTGCGGCACCGCCTTCGCCTGGATCGGCGTCGGCACGGTGTAGCCCTCGGTCTTCAGCGCCTTGAGCACCGGTTCTGTCAGTCCCAAACTTTCAAACGTCGTCATAGTTAAATTCGTCTTTCGGATCACACAGTTTTCGTTCAACACATCTGCATACGGGCCGTCGATCGCGACAGCCGCGGTAAGCGGAGGGATCACGGGGCGAGCCCGTGGTACGACCAAGCCCGACAAGACATGCCTGTCGGAACGCTGGCAGAAGCCCTTCTCCCATTCCTGGGACGCACTGAACCTCAAGGCTTGCGACAGCTGAGTCCGCCGCAGACGCACACAATGCGTCATCGACGGGAATCAGAGGCAAGCAACACGGCCGGATGCCGTGCGGTTCAGCGGAGGGGGCAAGTAGAATTTGAAGGATTCAGCGAACGGGCCAAGAAAAACACCCGGCTGGTCGCTCTCACCACCTCGTTACAGGAATGAGCATAGCTTCCACCCGCAAGGAACGCCAGTGCTGGGACTGGCCGTTGCGACAGACGGGTGATTCGTGGACATTAGGAAGATCGATACAGCATCGGTATTTCCGATGGTCCAGATTCCATACGTGAGCCGGCGGAGGGCATCGCATGCACGACCAAGAACCGGAACTGTGGCGGGGCACGGCGAGGGAACTGCTCCCGTGCTGGTTCACTGACCGAATCCTGTCGGAGCCAGGCAGGTTCGGAGCGTTGCTCGACACCAGGCAGGTGCTGATCATCGATGCGATCAAGGCGGTCCGGCAGGCCCCCAACGGCATCATTTGGCTCGACGTGGAACTTGTCGTGCCCTATCGCAAGGAAGGGTTTCCCTGGGGCCATTTTCCCGTGCTCAAGTCCTGCGCCCCCGACAGGGCCACCTGCTCCATCAACGCGGCCCACATCGTGGCGGTCGTGGAGGTTGATACCTGGGAACTGCCGCCGCTCGAACCAGACCACGATTGACGGCAAAAAAAGGCCCGGAATGCCGGCCGCGGCTGACGGCGAAACCTGGGCGGCGTTTTGGCCTTGGGCATTTTCCGGTATCCGCCTATTCTTGGGGGGCTGAGGCAGACAGGAGGTCCGCCTCAGCGGCGATGGTCCGTGTACATCGCCAACAAAAGCAACTGGGAAACTCAAGGATGAGTGCCGCCCTGTCCATCATCGACGACCCCTGCTCGGCTGAGGGCGTACTCGGGGTGATCGACCTCGCGTCGCCGGCCACGGCCACGCTCGTCCAGCCCACACTTCCGCCTCGACGGCCGGGTCGAAAACTCTCGATCTGCCTGATCAATCCCCGTTTCGAACCGTCGTACTGGGGCTTTGACTTCGCGCTGCCTCTCTACCCGGGCGACAAGCGGAGCACCATGATCTCAGGCTCGCTGTCGGCGCTCGCCGGACTCTGCGGCGAGCATGACGTGACGCTCGTCGATGAGAACGTCGAGGAGATCGACTGGCCGTCGCTCTCCGGCTACGACATCGTCGGGGTCACGGGCATGATCGTGCAGAAGGAGCGGATGCGGCAGATCCTGGTGCGGCTCCGCGAGTCCAAGATCTTCACGGTGGTCGGTGGCCCGCTGATGTCGGTGCAGGAGGAGTTTTTCAAGGGGCTGTGCGACGTCAGCTTCGTGGGCGAAGCGGAGACCACCTGGCCTCGTTTCCTCGACGAGTTTTCCCACGACCTGCAAACCGAGACACGGTACGAACAGACGACGCCGACCGACATGACGCAGGTGCCCCGGCCGCGGTTCGACAAGCTGAAGGTCAGCCGCTACGCCTCGGCGGCCCTGCAATATTCGCGAGGCTGCCCGTTCCAGTGCGAGTTCTGCGACATCATCGTCATCTACGGCCGCAAGCCGCGGGTGAAGGAGCCGGAGCAACTGATCGCCGAGCTCGACGATCTCCGGCAGGCTGGCTTCCATTCGGCCTTCATCGTCGACGACAACTTCATCGGCAACAAGAAGAAGGCAAAGTCGCTCCTCGAGCAGATCGTGCCCTGGATGGAGGAGCACAAGTATCCGCTCCGGCTCACCACCGAAGCCAGTATCGATCTGGCCGACGACCCGGAACTGCTCGACCTCATGTACCGGGCAAATTTCCGCAGCGTCTTCATCGGCATCGAGACTCCGCGGATGGACTCGCTGAAGGAGACGAAGAAGTTTCAGAACGTGCGAGGTGACTCCCTCGACGCGAAGCTGGCCCGAATCCAGGCCGCAGGGCTCGACATCAACGCCGGCTTCATCGTCGGCTTCGACAGCGACGACAAGGCTATTTTCGAAGATCAGTACCGGTTCATTCAGGACAACGGCATCACACTGGCGATGGTCGGCATGCTCCAGGCGATCCCCCGCACGCCGCTCTACACCCGGCTTCAGGCCGAGGGCCGGCTGGTCGAGGAGGATCCCAGCTGCAACTTCGTGCCGAAGCAGATGACGCGGGAGGAGCTGCGCACCGGGTATTGGGACCTGGTCACACGGCTCTACACCCCGGAGTCTTATCTCGAACGCTACTTCAAGGTCTGCGAATCGAAGGAGTATCTCGAGCGACGGGCCGCCATCTGTCGCAAGGCGGGCGAGGGCAAGTGGCTGCCGACCCTCGGCTATGGCCTCACGCTCCTGTGGACGCTGTTCTGGGCCCTGTTCCGTGACGGCTCGCTGCGGAAGGTGGGGTCGGTCTATGCCCGCTTCTTTTTCACGCAGAAGGTCGTGTCGCAACGCGGCATCGTCGGCTTCGCCCAGTTCATGAATCGCTGCGTGACCCACTGGCATTTCTACAAGTTCACCCGCGAGGCCACGGCCGGCAGGCTGCGGGCCTACAACACGGTCTGAGTCAGGGCAGCATTTCACAGGTGCCGTCGGCCTGATACCGCGCGGCGCCAAGCTGCCACTCGATGCGAACGGGATTGCCCACCATCAGGTCCGGGATGCTGAAGCGGGCCAGCCGGCGCAGACCGGCATAGGCGACCGTCGGCCGGGCGTTGATTTCGATGAGGGTGTCCTGCTCCGGGCGTTCACCGAGGATCAGGTCGATCCCGACGTAACCGTGGAGGCCGGTCATCTGCTCGAGCGCCGCCAGGCCGAGGCCGATCGCCCGCGCCTCGAGTTCGGGACAGAGGGGAAGCTGTCCACCGGAGTAGGTGAGGCGGCCGGCCTCTGAGTCTCGCTCGACGCCGACGCCCTGCGATCCGGCGCGGAGGGGGATAGGCCTGCCCGATCGGGGCAGGATGAAGGCCGCACTGGCAGCCAGGCCCCGCACATGCTCCTGCACGAGCCAGTCGGTGCGGTGCGGGAGCAAGGCGAGGTCTGCTCGAGAGCGGCAGACATGCGTGTCGATGCAGCCGGCGCCGCGGTTGGGCTTCGTGACGATCGCGCCACTCTTCGCGAGCATCCCCGGGGCATGTTCGAGGCCCAACGCACCGGATGGCACTGCGATGCCCGCGATAGAGAGCCGCTGCGCGAGCGCGTGCTTGTCGCTGACGAGCCTGACGGCGGCGCTCGCGGAGCCGAGATTGATGACGCCAGCCCGTTCGATCCGTTCGAGAAGCGAAGGCAGGATGTCATCGGGCTCGGGGGCGACGACGAGAGCCGCGTCAACGGTCGTGAGTGCATGATCAAACGCATCGAGGGAGTGCCGGGGCGACACAGCATCGAGAGTGATCACGCGGCCGGGGAGCCTGAGAGGCACCCGATGATCGAGTACGACAGCGACATCCTGTCCGGAGGCATGGAAGTCTTCCACGAGGCCACTCAGCATGCCGCCGCCCTCGGCCAGCAGACCCGAGTCGAGGGGCCGGCCGGCGAGGCCACCGCAGCAGAAGTATTCGTAGATCAGAACCCGCATGGTGCGCCGCGTGAACCCGTGTGGCCGCTGAGTGAAAAAGTCTGCTCCGACATCCCAGTTTGACATTTTTTCGCATCCCGGCTTAGAACCGGTCCCAGTCTGGGCCACGATCGGTCCTCTCGAACAGCGACCTCAAAAGGGAGACGGTGATGTCGAACATGCAGGCGATGGTCGTGCGGGGATCCAGGTGGCTGGCTGTGCTGGGGCTGGTATGTGGAGGGCTGCCGGCCTTTGGCCGTGAGCCCGTGATGATCAGCGGAGCGGCCGTGCAGGATACCGCCGGCCTGTCGCAGGTCGAATCGGCGGTCATCGCCAAAACGAACGCCGCCCGGGCCCGCAGCGGCCTGCCGCCGCTGGCTGCCGACGGCCAGCTCATGAATGGGGCCCGCAACCA
>CANHYS010000034.1 GCA_947464585.1 Planctomycetaceae bacterium
CCCGGCCCACGGAAAAGGAATACGCGACGGCCGAGGCGTGGATTCGCGCGCAACTCGAGACCCACGAGGCCTTCGCCGCGGTCAAGCGTCCACGGCCGCTGCGGAGGCTCAACAGCGACGAATACAACCGCACCATCAGGGAGGTGTTTGGGATCGACGCGATCACTCCCGCCGACGACTTTCCGCCGGACGATTCCCTCGACGGCTTTACCAACATTGGCGAGGCCCTCAATCTTTCATCGGTGCTCGTGGAGCAGTATCTCGCCGCGGGGGATGCCGTCGCACGCATGGCGGTAATTGACGGAGAGCAGCCGAAGCCCGTGACGAAGGTGTTCACCGACGGCAACAAGGACTACGGTCTTGCCATCCGCGGTCACGATCCGGGTGGCGCCATCGGGGAGACCGACACGGGCCGAGCCTGGCTTGGCGACCATCTCTTCGTCGCCATGGGCGGGCCCGCCGGCTATTACAAGGTGCGAATCAAGTTCACGCCGAGGAACCTGGCGACGCGGCCGGGCTACGTGCCACATTTCCAGATTCGCTTTGGGCAGTCCTTGGTAGCCAGCGGCGACCTCTCGATCAAGGAGGGCGAGCCCGCTGTCTACGAGGCCACGGCGCTGCACTCGTCGAACGGTAATTTCAACCTCGACTTTCGCTGGGCGAATGGATTTCCCAACAACAACGGTCTGCGGGCAGAGAGCGGCGGGGCGACGGGGCCCGACGGCAAGCCGAAGTCCACCAACACCTGGGACCTGCTGAACCATTCCTGGGCGACGGAGCGCAAGAAGAATCCCAACACGCCCTATCCCTTCCCCTATTTCAAGGATCTGGCAGTCGAGGTCGAGGGGCCGATCTATCCCGAGGGCTGGCCGCTCTCGCGGTTCCAGCGGGAGAACGCAGCCGCCATCGCGGCGGGCGACGAGAAGCGGATCGCCGCCTGGCTGCTGCCGAAGCTCTACCGCCGGAAGGCGACGTCCGCCGAGACTGCCGACTTCACGAAGTTTGTGAGCACCGCTGCCAAAGCCTTCGCCGACCCGAAACTGATGCCGACGCCGTCGAAGGAGCCGTTTCACGACGCCCTGCGACTGGGGATCACGAAGGCGCTCGTGTCACCTCACTTCCTCTTTCTCGTCGAGCCTGGCCCCGTTGGCCGCACGCTCACCGACCGCGAACTGGCCGTACGGCTCTCCTACTTCCTCTGGAGCTGCCCGCCCGACGAGGAGCTGGCGTCGCTGGCCGACGCCGGCAAGCTGCGGCCTGTGCTCGCCGAGCAGGTGCGCCGGATGATCGCCGATCCGCGGTCGGAGGGCTTTGTCGAACGCTTCACGGGGGAATGGCTCGGGCTCTCCAAGCTGGCCACGATCATGCCGGAGCAGTCGCTCTACAAGCGGTTCGACCTGCAGGGGCTGATGCGGAAAGACTTTGCCGAGGAGCCGCGGGCCATGATGAACCATCTCCTGCGGGAAAACGGCTCTCTCTATGACCTGCTCGATTGCGACTACGCCTTTCTCAACGATCGCCTCGCCGATCACTACCACCTGCCGTCGCTGTGGCCGCTCTGGCCGATGGAACTGGCCGGCTTCGAGCCGGTGAGTGGGGGCAACCTTCGCAAGGTGAGGTTGCCCGAGGGGCGACGCGGCGGACTCGTCACGACGGCGGCCTTCCTCGCCTCGGCCAGCGAGAACACGCGGACATCCCCGGTTCGCCGCGGCGCGTGGATTCTCGAAAAAATCTTCAACCGTCCCCCGCCCCCGCCCCCGCCGAATGTGAATGCCGTCCTGCCCGATTCGGGCGACGGCGACACGGCGTCGTCGCTGGTGCGGTCGCACATCTCCGCGGCCAACTGCGCCGGCTGCCATGCCCGGATCGATCCGCTCGGCATGGCGCTGGAGCACTACGACGTCATCGGGGAATGGCGGGACGAGGAGCCCGTCTGGGTCGATCCCGCCAATCCCGCCCGTAGCCGCGAGGCCATCCAGAAGAAATTCAAGCTCTACGCCGTCTGGACGCCGGTGCCCACCTACCCCATCGACGATGGCTTCCGCATGGGCGAGATCGAGGGCAAGGGGCCTGACGCGGTGAAGCGTTATCTCGTCGCCAACAAAGACAAGTTCGCGCGCGGCTTCACCGAAAAACTGACGAGCTATGCCCTCGGCCGCCGACACCTCATCACCGACGAACCGGCCCTGAAGAGCATCCGCGAAACTGCCATGAAGGACGATTTCCGCCTCCAGACCCTGATCCTCGCCCTGGTGCAGAGCGAGCTGTTTCAGGTTCACTGACCAGCCGTCTTTCCCTCCGCCCGAAAGGCCCGCCATGAAGCCCCGCCTCTCCCGCCGCCACGTCCTCAAGGGTGCCGGTGCGCTCGTGTCGCTGCCATTGCTCGACTGCATGCTGCCGTCTGTCGCGCGGGCCGCCGCAGCTGCCTCGCCGCCGGTTCGCTTGGTCTGGCTCTACGCGGGAAGCGGCATGTTCATGCCGTCCTACAAACCCGCCCTGACAGGTCGCGGGTGGGCGGAGTCGAAGGAATTCCCCGATGTCCGCAACACGTTCAGCCAGGTTGAGGGCGGCAAGATTCCGGCTGAGATCAAGCCGCTCGGCACGCTCGAACCGCTACTGCCCTTCAAGGACGACATCAGCATCCTGAGTGGTCTGCTCCACGAGGGAGCGTTCACGCGGGGCACGGTCGTCCGCCACGCCCAGGATCCGATGTGTCACCTCACAGCCGTCGATCTCTTCCGCGTGCCGGGGGTGGCCTGTCGCAATGCCGTTTCGGTGGACCAGGTGGCCGCCCGCCACCTCGGCCAGCAGACCCGCATTCCATCGCTCGGCCTCAGCCACGACCGCGGCATGACGATCAACTACACCGACACGGGCTCGCCCATCCCCGCCGAATGGGATCCCTACAAGGTCTTCGAACGGCTGTTCACCGGTCCGTCGGCCGCGGACAAGGCGCAGGCGAACGTCCGCTACCTGCAGCGGAAAAGCATTCTCGACGGCGTCGTCGACCAGACGAAAAAACTCCATGCGTCGCTCGGTACCGACGACCGCGAACGCCTCGACGAATACCTCACGCAACTCCGCGAGCTTGAGTCGCGGGCCGTGCAGGCCCGCAAGTGGGACGCCGTGCCGCTGCCGAAGCTGCCCGAGGGGGCCGGGCCGCTGAAAAAAGTCGGCGGTGTCGGACAATCGCTCGATCTTGGCAACCCACAGGCTGCAGCCGGCAATTTCGGACCGCGGATCCGCCTGATGCTCGACACGCTCGTGCTCGCCCTGCAGACAGACCAGACCCGAGTGGCCACGGCCATCCTCGGCCACATGGGTGACGTGTACAAGGAAGCGGGTCTCAATGACAGCTACCACGGCTACACCCACACCGGCCCGGTGGGGATGGCCAAGGTCGATCGGCTACGGATCGGTCACGTGGCCTACCTGCTGGAGCGGATGAAGGCCGTGAAGGAGGCCGATGGGTCGACGCTGCTCGACAATTCGCTCGTGCACTTCGGCGGCGGCATGGGCACCTGGCACGAGTCGACAGACCTGGCGAATCTCGTTGCGGGCCATGCCGGCGGGAAACTGAAGCTCGGCGAGCACGTGGTCTTCAACCAGCAGCCGCTGGCAAACCTCTATGTCACGATGCTCGACGCCGCCGGCGTGCCGGTCAAAAACTTCGTCGACAGCAGCGGTCCGCTGCAGATTTCCTGACAGTGTGCAGGTTGTGCTTGATCGGTGCTGAGCGTGCGTGGCCTCCTGACGAGCGCGGGCAGGTTTTCTTGCTGTCCGGTGTGGCTGATGCCATACTTGTGGAAGTGCACCATCGGGCCGCGGTCATTGCCGAGACTCGCCGTGGGCGCACGATTTCCTCCCGCCGATCGGCCAGAATGGCCCGCGATTCCGGGTGACTGCCCTGAGTCGGCGACGCGGGTGACCCACCGAGAAGTTCATTTCATGGGTTGCTCTGCCAAGCCACGCCGCCATCATGCACTGCTGGCCACGCTGCTCTCGCTGTGCGCCGTTTCGGCCTCGGCGGCCGAGCCTGCCGGGGGGCGGTTCCGGTTTGACCGCGACATCAGGCCGCTCCTCTCCGAGAACTGCTACGCCTGCCACGGGCCCGGCAGCCAGGAGGCCGGGCTGCGACTCGACGAGGCAGAGCATGCGACGCAGCAGCTTGAAAGTGGTCGACGCGCGATTGTCGCCGGCGATCTGGCCGCGAGCGAAGTCGTCGCCCGGATCACCGCCACCGATCCCGACGTGGTGATGCCGCCGCCGCATACGAAGAAGACGCTCACGCCCGAGCAGAAAGATCTGCTCACCCGCTGGATCGCCGCCGGAGCTCCCTACGAGAAGCACTGGTCGTTCGAGCCGCTCACGCGGCCGCAAGTTCCCGAACGGGTCGGGCCCGACGTGGCGAACCAGGCCGACAATCCGATCGACCGATTTCTCGAATCGCGGCTTGTGGCGGAGGGCCTGCCGATCAACGCCGAGGCCGACCGGCCGACGCTCATCCGGCGACTGTCGTTCGCGCTCACGGGGCTTCCGCCGACCCTGGCGGAGGTCGATGCCTTCGTCACCGATGCCTCGTCTGATGCGTATGAGAAAGCGATCGATCGTCTGCTGCAGAGCCCCCATCACGGCGAGGAGATGGCCCGCCACTGGCTCGACGTCGCCCGCTATGCCGACACCCACGGTCTCCACCTCGACAACGAGCGGCAGATGTGGGCCTACCGCGACTGGGTCGTGAAGGCGTTCAACGCCAACATGCCGTTCGATCGGTTTACGGTCGAACAGCTCGCCGGTGACCTGTTGCCAAACGCCACGCTCGACCAACAGATCGCCACCGGATTCTCCCGCTGCAATGTGACGACGAGCGAGGGGGGATCGATCAACGATGAGCTGTTGTTTCGCTATGCCGTCGACCGCACCGCCACGATGACCAATGCCTGGATGGGCCTGACCGGCCAGTGCGCCGTCTGCCACAGCCATAAGTTCGACCCGATCTCGCACCGGGAGTTTTATTCGCTCTACTCCTTTTTCAATTCGGCGGCCGACCCGGGCTTCGATGGCAACATCCTGCGGACGGCGCCCACGATCATGCTTCCTTCGCCCGAGCAGGAGAAGGAGCTGGCCGCGCTCGACGCCTGGATTCCAGCGCTCGAGGGCAAGGTGGACAGTGTGCTGGCAGCCCTGACGTACGTCGATCCGGCAACGGTCAGCCCGAAGCCGGCGCCGGAGCTCGTCGAAACCGTCTGGCTCGACGATGCGTTTCCCGTTGGGGCCGACGTTCGCAGCGGTCCCGGTGGGCCGACTGCCTGGTTCACCACCGTGCAACCCGGGGACGTGGTCTCCGGTGCCCGCTGCCTCGAGCGGACGGCCACGGGACTCGGCCAGGATTTCTACAGCAGCGGTGCCGAGCCGATTGAGATCCCCGCGGCTGCCGAAATCTTTGCACATGTCTGGCTCGATCCGGCCAATCCGCCCAAGGCCGTGATGGTGCAGTTCCACGCGAAGGACGGCTGGAACCATCGCATCGTCTGGGGCGACTGGACGGCGATCGCACTCGGCGAGGTTCGCAGTGCCGGGCTCGTGCAGGGCGGCGATCTGCCGGCTCCGGGCGGGTGGTCGCGGCTCTCGATCGATCCCGGGCGGCTCGCCCTGCCAGTCGGCACGCGGGTGACAGGCTTTGGACTGTCTCAGGTCGACGGCCATGTCCGCTGGGATCGTGTCGGGCTCGCGACCAAGGACGACGCCACGGTCAATCCTGC
Organism: Planctomycetaceae bacterium; assembly: GCA_947464585.1. Next base: position 5,763 of record CANHYS010000034.1, read on the forward strand.
GAAGTCGTTCACGGTCTGGTGGAAGCAGTCCGCCGACAGGAAGGACAAGCTCGACGACATCCCGGAGCCGCTCCGCACACTCGTCAAGCAAGGCCCGGAGAAAACCACCGATCCAGCCGACATCGCCAGAGTGCGCCGCCACTGGCTGACGCAGGTGTGGGAGGCCCGGCCAGACCAACTGATGACGGCCGTTCGCGACCTCGAGGCGGCCAACAAGACACGGAATGACCTCGCCCAGACCGTGGTGCGGACCTACGTGTTCAACGACCAGCCGCAGATGCGGGACAGCTTCGTGATGCTGCGTGGCGCCTATGACAAGCCGGGCGAGAAGGTCTCCCGCAGCACGCCGGCCTTCCTGCCGCCACTCGCGGTGCCGGAAGGGCTGGCTCCATCGCGGCTCGATCTGGCCAACTGGCTCATGTCTCCCGATCATCCGCTTACGGCCCGCGTGGCGGCCAACCGGCTCTGGCAGCAGTTCTTCGGGATGGGCCTCGTGAAGACGAGCGAAGACTTCGGCCTGCAGGGCGAGCCGCCCAGCCACCCCGAACTCCTCGACTGGCTGGCCGCCGAATACCAAAGCAGCGGCTGGAATACCCGCCACCTCGTGAAGCTGCTGGTCACGAGCCGAGCGTTTCGGCGGTCGGGGGTCGTGCAGTCCGTTCAGCTGGCTCGCGATCCGGAAAACCGGCTCCAGGCCCGGGGGCCAAGGATCCGACTCGACGCAGAGCAGATCCGCGACAACGTGCTGGCCGTGTCGGGTCTTCTGGTGCCGACGCTCGGAGGCAAGGGGGTGAAGCCCTATCAGCCCGACAACATCTGGGAGCCGGTGGGCTTCAACAATTCCAACACCCGCTTCTACACGCGCGACTCCGGCAGCGCCCTTTACCGCCGCAGCCTCTACACATTTTTGAAGCGGACGGCCCCGCCTCCGTTCATGTCGAATTTCGACGCGCCCAACCGCGAGCAGTTTTGCGGTCGTCGCGAGCGGAGCAACACGCCGCTGCAGGCTCTCCAGCTGATGAACGACACGCAGCACATCGAGGCGGCGCGGGCACTGGCAACGCGGGTGCTCGCCGAGGGCGGCCCAGACGACGTGGCGCGGATCGCGTGGCTGTTTCGCACCGTGATCGCCCGTTCGCCCGAGTCTGCCGAGGCGGCGATCGTGGCGGAATCACTCGTCGCCCATCGTGCCCGCTACGAGTCGGATCGGGATGCGGCCATCAAGGCGATCTCGCACGGAGAGTCGCGGCCCTCGGCCGACATGCCGCCAGCCGAACTGGCCGCGTGGACGCTCGTGGCCAATATGGTGCTCAATCTCGACGAAACGCTCACACGGAACTGAGGCACGGACCATGCAACACGACACCATGACCGGTCATGCTGCGGCGACCACCCTCATTCGCACGGCCGCCGCGAGGCGAGTGTTTTTGAAGGCTTCGGGGGTGAGCCTGGGGGCCGCGGCGTTGGCCCTCTTGGAGGGCCGGTCCGGCGCCGCTGCGATCGATTCATCGCCCGTCGCCCGCGTGCATCCGCCACTGCCGGGCTTCCCGCACCACGCCCCGCGGGCGAAGAGCATCATCTACATCCACACCAACGGCGGCCCGTCGCAGATCGACCTCTGGGACTACAAGCCGAAGCTGCACGACTTCTTCGACAAAGACATCCCGCCGAGCGTGCGAGGTGATCAGCGCATCACCACCATGACCAGCGGCCAGGCCCGGTTTCCCGTCGCGCCGTCGAAATTCAGGTTTGAGCAGCGCGGCCAGTGCGGCCGCTGGATCAACAGTGAGTTGCTGCCGCACACCGCGGGCATCGTCGACGACATCGCGCTGGTGAAGACGGTCCATACCAACGCGATCAACCACGACCCGGCCTGCACGTTCGTGATGACCGGCAGCGAGGTGCCTGGGAAGGCGAGCCTCGGGAGCTGGGTCTCCTACGGATTGGGGAGCGAGAGCGACGACCTGCCGTCTTTCGTCGTTTTTACGCCGCAGCCCGACATCAATCCCAGCCAGGCCCTCTTCACGCGGATGTGGTCGAGCGGCTTCCTGCCGACCCGCTACTCGGGCGTGGCCCTGCGGGGATCCGGCGATCCGGTGCTCTACCTTCCCAATCCCGACGGGATCACGGCGGCCGACCGGCGGCGGATGCTCGACACGCTCGGCACGCTCAACGCTCGCGGCTTCGATCGCTACCACGACCCGGAGATCCAATCGCGAATCGCCCAGTATGAAATGGCCTTCCGGATGCAGTCGAGCGTGCCGGAACTCGCCGACCTCTCCGACGAGACCGCCGCGACGCTCGCGATGTATGGCGACGACGTGAAGAAATCGGGATCATTCACGCACAGCCTTCTGCTCGCGCGGCGGCTCGTGGAGCGGGGTGTGCGGGCGGTGCAGATCCTTCATCGCGGGTGGGATCAGCACGGCAACCTGCCGAACGATCTCACCTCGCAATGTCTCGACACCGATCAGGCCACGGCCGCGCTCGTCAAGGATCTGAAGGCTCGTGGAATGCTCGACGAGACGCTCGTCGTCTGGGGGGGCGAATTCGGGCGGACCGTCTACTCCCAGGGCACGCTCACGAAGGACAATTACGGCCGTGACCACCACCCGCGAAACTTCTGCATGTGGATGGCGGGCGGCGGCGTGAGGGGAGGCATGTCCCATGGCGAGACCGACGACTTCAGCTACAACATCGTCGAGAACCCCGTCCACATCAATGACTTCAACGCCACGATCCTCCACCTCATGGGGATCGACCATGAGCGGTTCACGTTCAAGTTTCAGGGGCTCGACCAGCGGTTGACCGGCGTCGAGACGCAGCGGGTCGTGCGCGAACTCCTTGCCTGAGTGCCGGTTCGACCGCGAGCCGCCCCGATCAGGCGATGATCACGGGGCTGGTATGTCGGGGGCAGAAACCCTACCTTACGGCTGTCATGGCAGACGTCGTCTGCGGGGGAGAATCGGCCTCCCTCGTCGCCGCTGCGTGGTTCATGAACGAACGAAACGATCACCGGGAAGAGCGTGCGACGATGGCTTCGACCAATGACGATGTTCCCATGCGGCCGTGGCAGTGGTGGGTGAGCGGGCTCCTGCTCCTGGCCACGATGCTCAACTACATGGATCGGCAGACGTTGGCCAACCTTTCGGTGCGCATCACCGAAGAGCTGTCACTGTCGCAGGAGCGTTATGGCGACCTGGAACTGGCCTTTGGCTGGGCCTTCGCGGTGGGGTCGCTCGTGTTTGGCATCCTCGCTGACCGGTTTCCGGTGCGGTGGCTCTATCCGGCGGTCGTGATCGGCTGGTCTGCCGTAGGCCTGCTCACGGGACTGTCGAGCGGGTATGGCTCGATGCTCGTCTGCCGCACGCTGCTCGGATTTTTCGAGGCGGGGCACTGGCCCTGTGCCCTGCGGACGACTCAGGCTGTGCTCTCCCGGAAGGATCGGCTTCTGGGCAACAGCCTGCTGCAGAGCGGCGGGGCGATCGGGGCGATCATCACGCCGCTCGTGATCCGCTCCATCGTGGGCAACAACATGGCGATCGGGGCCTGGCGGCCCCCGTTCATCGTCATCGGTGCAATCGGTGTGGTGTGGGTGGTCGGCTGGCTGCTGACGATCCGTGCGAACGACCTGACGGTGCACGCCGATGCGGATGGCGATGCGGCGCCGTCGCGAGGCAACGTCTGGTGGGAAGCGTGCATCGCCAATCGTCGGTTCTGGACGCTGATACCGTTCGTCGTGGCCGTCAACATCACCTGGCAGGTGCTGCGGGCCTGGCTCCCGAAATTCCTCCAGCAGGGCCGCGGGGCGACGGAGGCGGAGTCGCTCTTCTTCAACGCGCTCTACTACGGCGCCGCCGACGTCGGCTGCATTGCCGCTGGGGCCGCGAGCCTCTGGCTCGTGAAGCGGGGGTTGACCGTGCACCGTTCCCGCCTGATGGTCGCGACCGCCTGCGCCGCCTGCGCCGCGTTCACGATCCTCGCTGCGAGACTGCCGCTTGGGTATGGCCTCTATGCCGTGCTCCTGCTGATTGGCGCCGGAGCGATGGGGCTGTTCCCTTGCTACTACTCGTTCGCTCAGGATGTCAGCCCCCGGCATCTTGGCAAGGCATCAGGTCTGCTGGCGGCGATCGGCTGGCTGGTTGCATCGCCGATCCAGAAGGCATTCGGCAGGCTCATCGACCAGACCGGTTCGTTCGACACCGGCATCACGCTGGCCGGGCTGGCGCCGGCCTTGGCGATCGCGGTGATCATGATCTTCTGGCCGCACGCATCGTCCTCGGCCGCAGAACGCACCTGACCGGGATCGTGTGACCGGGAATGGGCTTGCCGCTCAACGCGAGCGTTCGAGATCGCGGAGGCGGGCCGGGGTGAGGCCCGTGTGGCGGCGGAGGAACGTCGTCATGTACTGCACCGACGGGAAGCCTGTCCGTGCTGCGACCGTCTTGAGCGGCAGGTCGGAGCCGGTGATGAGGCGGCGGGTGGCTGCGAGCCGCAGGCGGATGTATTCCTCGCGCAGCGATCGGCCGACTGCCGCCTTGAACCGTGATTCGAGGCTGGTCCGCGAGAGGCCCACCGCTGCGGCAAGCGCCTCGACGGCCGGCCGCATCCACGGGGTGCGTCGCAGGGCATGCAAGGTTTCGACCACGGCGGGGTCGCTCGTCGCCAGCGTGTCGGTCGACGCTCTCGCCACGACGCCGATGGGCGGTA
>CANHYS010000035.1 GCA_947464585.1 Planctomycetaceae bacterium
AGTCTGACCAAGCGGGATAGGCCCTCGCGCACCGCGATCCGGCTCATCACGACGGCGGCGGTTCGGGGCCTGTTTTTTGCCATGGCTGGGGCGGGGAATGTCCCAGCCGGCCAGCACCGGGGCAAGACGGGTTTGCCACCGATGCCGCCACGAACGATTCAGGCCCGGGCCGATCCATCCCCCCCGGCTTTCCTCCGCCCCTGCCCCGCTTACGCCCCCGGGGCGGCTGGCGATCCATCCCCCTGGGCGGGCGGTGGCCCCGCATCAATGAAGACCTCCACCTGTTGCCCGACGAAAAGGGGAGGCAGGCCGTCGGGATCGAATTCATAGATCACCTGCAGCACCCGCGTGTCGACCCGCTCGGTGTTGTCACCGGTGAGCGACTTCTTCGGGATGACAAACGGCTCCACGCGAACAAACTTCAGCGGATACCGCACTTGCAGATTGCCGCGTGGCACCGCCGTGGCGGGCACATCGCTGCGAAACCGTGGGATGTCGTACTCGTCGATGTCAACCCGCACATGCAGCGTCTCGATGTTGCCAAGGATGATCAGCGGCTGGTTCGGCGGCGTGCCGACGTACTCGCCCGGTCGAACCTTCACCTGGAGCACCTCCCCTGCCACAAGCGCTCGTACGACCAGTCGATCCAGTTCGATCTCGGCTTTGGCCACGTCTGCCTCGGCCTTTGTGATCGCCTCTCGCGCCACATCGCGATCATATTGCCACGAACCGGCCCGCAGCAGATCGAGGTCGGCCTGCGACTTGTCGAGCTTGGCCTGCGCGGTGGCCAGAGCCTCACGCCGCGCGATCAGCTCCTGCTCGGTGGTGACCTTGCGGGCGAAGGTATCCTCCGCACGTTTGAGCGCATCGGCCTCGCGGATCACCGCTGCCCTGGCCTCGTTGACCTGGGCGACGATGACCGGGATCTTCTCCTTGCGGGGCTCGGCCTCGAGCCGGATCAGTTCGCTCTTCGACTGCGAGACCATCGCCCGCTTCACAGTCAGCTCGCCCTGCAGCTGCCGGTCGTCGAGCCGGAAGAGCGGCTGGCCCGCCTTCACCTCGTCGCCCACCTTCACGAGCACCTGCACTACGACGCCGGGCGTGGCGGAGCCGACGGAGATGTTCTCTGTCTGGGCCTCGACGATGCCGGCAGCCGCGAGCGTGGCGGCATAGGGGCTGCGGGCCGGCATGATCGGCGGCGGCGGGTTGCGGGTGACGGGCTTGGTCTTGGCGACATACCAGAGAGCGAAGCCGAGCATCGCCATGGCCACGAGCGGCAGCAGATATTGCGTGAGGATGTCGGCGATCGTCCGCCGCCGCTCGGTCCTCCGCCGTGGCGGGGCCTCTGAAGCTTCGGGTGATCTCGCGACGTCGCTGTCGATGGTGGCCATACGGTCATGCTACGCCACGGCCGTCGGCGGTGTCACTCCCGCCCCGTATGTGGCTGCTCTCTTTCCATTTCTCGCGGCGCATGGAGAGGCCGGGTGTGCATCGCGGCCAGAGGGAGCGTACCATCGCCCAGACCGACATGCGCATGGCGTACGCCGGCGTCCCCTTCCACAATCCGACGCATATCCATGGCCTTGTCCTCGTCGTCTTTGAGGCATCGCGTGATGCGGCTGCTGGCCTCGCCACCCGACGCCGCCATGGCCGCCGCGAGCGAGATCGCGGCCGCTGGCGAATGGCCCGCGGTGCTGGGACTCTGCGAGCGGTGGAAGGTGCTCCCGGCGGTTGCCGCGAGGCTGGCGTCATTCGGCCAATCGCTTCCCCCGACAGAGGCAGACGAACTGCGTCGCGCCACGGCGGCCCAGTTCATCCGCACCTCACTCTGCCTACGGGCGGGATCGGAGGCGATGCAACGGCTGCATGCCGCGGGCATCAAGGCGGCTGCGTTTAAGGGCGGCGCGGTCATCGCGCTGCTGCACACCAACACCCGCGACCGGATGCTGCAAGACGTCGACATCCTGATCCGGGCCGATGACCTTGCCGCCGCACTCACAACTCTCGATGCCCACGGCTACCGACGGCACATCGGCACCGGCTCCTTGGCCGACTACATCGCCTTCGTGAAGCATTCGCCGGGGGCTGCCGGCAACCAGGCAGTCAGCCTGAGCAATCCTGCGGGCAACCACATCGACCTCCACTGGAAGCTGGGCCGCTTCGACACGGAGGCCTTGCTGGGCACTGCACGGCCCGTGCGGGTGCTCAATGTCGAGACGACGGTGGTTCGCCCCGCCTTTGGCCTGCTGCTCACCGTGCACCATGCGGTGCGAAACGACCTCGTCCCCGACGAGATTGCCCGCGACATCCTCGACTGCGGCGGCTGGTTCCGCCTACTGGCCACGAATCCTGAAGAGCTTTCCTGCGCCCTCGACTACGCCCGCCGGTGGGGACTCGACGACGCCGTTCACGCAGTCTCCATGATCGTGCAGCACTTCGGCGGCGACTCGCCGCTGTCGACCGCCGCGACAGGGAGCACGGCCGCCGCGCTCGCCGACCTCTATCTCCGGCAGCTCGATTCCGAGCCGATCAATTCCGACCTGCCCTATCTCGCCAGCCCGCGCGCCATCGGGCAGATTCTCTCCGGGGCCTTGTCGGGCTGGCGTCGCTACGCGGGCCTGATGCGGGAGTTCGAGGCGGCCAACGGCGAGGCCTCACTCACGCTTTCGGAGCGGGTGAAGCGGCTGGCGACGGCCGCCTGGCAGCTGTCGCCCGCCCAGTGGCGAGAGGTCCGCGCCCTGGCCCGCGCGAAGGACCGGCTGCTGTAGCCAACGCATCGACCGCGACGCCTGCCGCCGGAATCGGAACAATCGTTGCAACCAGACGCTCCAGTCGCTGGAGAGTCGATGTATAGTCGAGAGGATCGTCGGAGGCAGTGGCATCCTTGCGGGTGCCCAATAACTCTTGACCGTGAAGGACTCGGGGGCCACCCGTCGGACACAAGAAAGTCCAGGACCGATCACGTGGAGATGGAACGTTGGTAGACGACGCAGTTTCTGGCCAGTTCTACCGGGTCAATGAGCCCGACGTCATTCACCAGCTCATCGACCGAGAGGTGGTGATCGTCGATCTGCGCAACGGGAGCTACTACAGTCTCTCCGAGTCGGGCGGCACGGCCTGGCTGGCGTTCGGCTCCGACGGCGCATCGTTCGACGACGTCGCGAGGCTGTTGACGACCCTCTATGCGATTCCGGCCGATGTGGCTGCCCGCGACCTGCGAGCCTTCATCAACGAGCTGACCACCCGCGATTTGATCGTCGCCTGTCCACCGAGCCGGGGAGCGATAGACGCGGCGCCCCCGGCAACACCCACAGCCACCTACTCGCCCCCCGCACTGCAGTCATACAACGATCTGCAGGAGCTGTTCCTGCTCGATCCGGTGCACGAAGTCGATGCCGCGGCGGGATGGCCCCATGCTGCAGCTGGAGGGCCGGCAGTGCCCCCGTCCGCTGCGCCAGCGGGCGCAGCGGCGACCACTGGCGCCTCCCCTGCGGCCACGGGTGGCGACGTTTTGACCGCGAAGCTCGGGGGCCGCTCGCTCATGGTGAACCGCGACACCGGCGTGTATGCCACCGTCGATGCGGACGGCGGCATCACCGAGCACCACGACCTCGACACGCTGATGCGACCGTGGATCGAAGCCGATCGCCCGATCCGTCGCGCCGCCACTGCCCAGGGACGGCAGCTCCTGGATCGACTGGAGCAGTCGTTTCTGAACGATGCCGCCACGGCTGGCGGGCCCGTCAAGCAGTGGTATCGGATCGGCGGCCACGACGTCTGCGTCCGCACCATCCCCGAGCAGGATGCGCGGCGGCTCCGGCCCGCACTCGGCCATCTGGCGATGCCCGAGGCACCGGCCTCGGCAGCCGGCCTCACCATCAGTGCATGGAGCGGTGCCACGCCATCTGCCCCGCCGGTGCTTGCCGATCTGCTGCGACGGCTGCGAACCGACTGGCGATTGGAATGCGGTCCACGGGGCGAGGTCCTCGAACTGCATTCCGTTGGAATCTCCGCGATCTACAACGCCGGCCCCAACGTGCTCACGGTGGTCGACTTCGACCAAAACCGGGGCTGGCTGCTGAAGCTCGATGACGACGCCTTCCCCTACTGGGAAGTCGGCTCGCCGTTTCGGTTCCTGCTGCACGAATGGTTCGCCGCACGGGGGCTGCAGTATGTGCATGCCGCCGCGGTCGGCACGGAAAAGGGCGGCGTGCTCCTGGTGGGCAAGGGTGGCTCCGGCAAGTCGACCACCGCCCTCCTCTGCGCCGCCGCTAGCATGCAGTATGCCGGCGACGACTACTGCCTGATCGACCCCGCTCTCGCATGGGCCCACAGCCTCTACAACACCGGCAAGCTCAAGGGATCGGAAGACTACGCCCGACTTCCGGAGCTGAAAGGCCTCTCCACCAATCCCGACAGCTTTGAACGAGGCGGCGACGGCAAGGGCGTCTATTTTCTCGACACAATCTGGCCCGACTGCGTCGTGGCGGGCATGCCGCTACGGGCCATCGTCGTGCCGTGTATCACCGGTCAGGCTGCCACCCGCCTCGAGCCCTGCTCCGCGTTCGACGCGCTGGTAGCGATGCTGCCGAGCACCGTCGGGCAGCTCCCGGCGGCCACGAACGAAGACTGCGACCGCATGATGGCGCTGGCCGAGAAGCTGCCGGCCTACCTCCTGCACCTCGGCACCGACACCCGCGGGATTCCGTCGGCGCTCACCACGCTTTTGAACGGGTGAAAGCTGCCCCGTGAACACCTCCGTCAGCGTCGTCATTCCGGCCCACAACGCCGCTCGGTTCATCGGGCAGGCCATCGAGAGCGTCTTCCAGCAGCGTGAGACCGCCGCGGACCTCGATCTGGACGTGATCGTGGTGGACAACGCCTCTACCGACGCCACCTGCGACTGCGTGCAGCGGGACTTCGGCTCGAAGGTGCGGCTCGTGCATGAGCCCAAGCCTGGCGCGGCGTGCGCCCGCAATACCGGCATCGCAGCCGCCACAGCGCCGCTCATCGCCTTTCTCGACGCCGACGACCTCTGGCTGCCGGGAAAGCTCGCGGACCAGACCGCCGCCCTGACAGCCCAGCCCGACGTGTCGCTCGTGTTCTGCCACGGGGCGGAGTTCTCCGATCCACAAGCCGCTTTTCCATGCAACGCGGAGTCGCGTCCTTTCATGAGTCCATCTGGTCTGCTCGCCCGCCGCGACGTGTTTGACGTCGCGGGGCCGCTCCCAGAATTTCGCTGCGGCGAGTTCATCGCTTGGTATGGCTGGGCACAGACGCTCGGGCTCAAGTCGCTCGTCATGCCGGGCTCGTTCGTCCGCCGCCGTGTGCACACCGACAACACCACCCGCAACCGTCAGGGCCTCGCCGAATACACACAAGCGATGCATTGGCTGATGGAACGCCGCCGCGCACATGCCGCTGCCGCCGCCGGAGCCACCGGCCGATGAACGACGCCGCGCTCCTGGTACAGGCGATCCTGGCCCGCTCCGCCGACGCGGCGGCCGCGGCCTGGCGACAATGGCGCCAAGAGGTTGACGTGCAGAAGCTCTCGTGGTCGGCGCTCCATCTCCTGCCGGTTCTCGGTCACGCTCAGCTTCAGCCGTGGCTCGCGGGCGATCCCGATGCCGGCATTCTCATGGGCATCGTCCGCCGCGGCTGGGCCGAGGCCCAGTTGCGGCGGCAGGTCCTGCAGGAATGCACGGCCATGCTCGAAGCCGGCGGCGTGGGGCCTGTGATGGTGGCCGGTCCGTCGGCAGTCTTCCTGCGAAATCAACGGCCGGGCTCCGTGAGGCCGCTGACGGCGATCCACCTTGCCGTGCCCAGGCACCAGCAGGCGGCCGCCCGCCAACTCCTCCAGAACTCGGGCTGGCTCCTCGAAGGCACCGCTCCCGAATCGAAGGCTCTTGACTGGGTGAGCCAGACGAATTTCCTCCGCAACGGGATCCCACTGAAACTTCTCTGGCGCCACCTGCCCGTAGCGCCCTGGCGGGCCCGACGCTGCGAGGCCGATCTGTTCGCCAATGCCGAGCCCGTCATGCCGGCGGAGCACCTCATGCTCTCGATTCTCACCCCGACACCTGCCGGCGATCCGTTGGTCCCCTGGCAGGTTGATGCCTCGCTCGTCGTGCTCACAGCCCGGCAGTGGGAGTCTTTCCAGGAACTCGCCACGTGCTACGCGCCGGCGGCGTTCGAACGACTGGCGGAACTGCGACAGGCCGGCATGCCGGTGCCGGCCATGCGGCCGCACAGCCGGTGGGCGGGCCGTGTTGAGTCGCTCGTCCACCGAGCGACGCGGAGCCTGGTGACCACGGCCGGCAGACTCCGATCTCTCGGCATTCCTCGAACATCGCTTCCATCCGCGTCCCCGACAGCCGCGCACCCATGACATCCAAACCCTACTGTCTGTTCGTCACGTCGTTTCTGCCGTATCCCACGGGCGGTGGTTCCGCGATGCGAGCCAGCATCGCCCTGGAAGTGCTGTCTTCGCACTTCTCCGTGATCGTGGTGCATCCGGAAGTATGGGCCAGCCGCGAGGGCATCTTCCACGACGACTGGGTACGTGCCCACTCCGCGGCATTTTTTCGAATTCAGCCCCACCGCGTGCAAGACATCCGGCCGCTGGTGGAGGACTTCCTGACCGGCGAACCGGGCGGCGCGCAACTGGATGTGGTCTATGCATTCCGGCAGGTCGTTGCTCCGCTGGCGATCAACTGCTTCAACGCGGCGGGATCCCGCCCCCGCGTCACGATCCTCGATCTCGACGATGACGAGTGCGCCCGCAACGAGCAATTCGCACCGCTGCACGAAGCCGCCGGCGAAGCGGCCGTCGCGGCAAAGATCCGGGCCGAGATTCCGAAGATGAATCTTTTTCGCACCGTGCTGATGCCCCGGTTCAACCATCTGCTGCTCGCCAGCGAGGAAGACTGCAAGACGCTGCGGTCACGCCATCAAGCCCATTCGTTCGTCCACGTGCCCAATGCCGTCCGGGCAGCCGAGTCACCTGCGGCGGGCGTCAACCGCGACCCACGGTCGATCCTCTTTGTCGGCTCACTTGACTACCTGCCTAACGAAGACGCCGTGGCCTTCTTCGCCCGCTCCATCCTGCCGCTCATCCGGGAGCAGGACGATCGGATGACCTTCCGCATCGTGGGTGTGGGCCAGTCGGAGTCGATCGTCGCGGTCAGAAGTCTCCCGGGCGTCAATCTCATCGGTGCTGTGCCGGATCTTGCCCCCGAGTATGCCTCCGCAGGCATGCTCGTGGTGCCACTGCGGGCCGGCAGCGGCACCCGGATCAAGATCCTGGAGGCGTTCCAACATCGCACTCCCGTCGTCTCCACGGCCAAAGGTGCGGAAGGCCTGGCCGTGACCAACGGCGAGCACCTCCTCATCGCCGACACGCCGGAGGAGTTTGCGGCCGCTTGCCTGCGGCTCTCAACCGACGACGACCTCTGCCGACGGCTCTCCGACAATGCCCACGCATGGGTCGTGCAGCACCACTCCATCGACACCGTGCGGCGGATTTTGGGCGAGTGCCTGGAGTTTCACGGCATCGACTCATCCCGACCTCGCCACTGAAGACACGCCATGCTGCAACGCTTGTCGCAACTCCTCGGCTTCGGATCGCACGCTGAGAGGGTGCTCGTCGGGACTCACCATAAATGCGGAACGGTGTGGATGAAGGACATTTTTTCGGCCGTGTGCGACCGCCTGTCGCTCGTGTTCTATATCGGCGAGCAAAGGCATCTGCCACGTCGCTACGACGTTTTTTTCGAGGATCACAGCCGTTTCCGCTTCTTCACATTAGTCGGCCCACATCGGGGCCTGCACCTTATCCGCGACCCTCGCGACCTCATCATATCGGGTCTTTTTTACCACGAGCGGTGCACCAGCGAACGCTGGCTCACAGTGCCTAACCCGAAGTTCCAAGGGCGGAGCTATCAGCAGACACTCGCCGGGTTGCCTTCACTGGAGGAAAAAATACGGTTTGAGATGCAGCACTGCTCCGGAGCGACCATCCGCGACATGCTGGCCTGGGACTACGGTCGTCCGCAGTTCTACGAGGCGAAATACGAGGACCTGATCGAAGACGTGGAGTTGCGTCGATTCCGGGACATCTTCACCTTTCTTGGATACCCGGAAGAACAGATGGACGAACTGCTCCAGATAGCCTTCAACTGCAGCCTTTTTTCAGGCCGAGTGAATGGGCACATCCGGTCGGGCCTGCCGCGGCAGTGGCAGTCGTGTTTTACGAAGTCCATGCACCGCCAGTTCCTCGAACACTTCGGCGATGCGCTCGTCCGCCTTGGCTACGAGCAGAACGACCAGTGGTGCCCGTGACGGGTTCGACGAGCCCATGCGGAGCGGTCCCGCTACGACTGACTCGATGAGGACGTCTTCCATGTTCGCGATCCGGTCGGCGAACGAATCGCGGCGGGTGCACCTTTGTTCCTCACGTGCCAAGAACGTCCGCGTGGCAGGAGTGTCTCACACAATCGACGATTTCCTCGTAGTTCGCAACCACCTGATGCATCGGGCGGTCATAGGTCGGCAGAAACACAGATGACCCAGGCATGGCTGAGACCCCAAGCATCACGTGGATCCGCGATAGTGTCAGGTCGCGAACGCTGTCATCAACAAGGTCTCTTTCATACTCGATCCGCAGATGAGGGATTCCTTCCAGAGCTCGTGTTTCATCATGCGATTGGCGTTTCAGTGAATCGATCTTGTGCAGAATTGCGGCGGGTTCGATGCGGATTTGATCGGTGTGAACCGGATCGTTGTGTGCTCGGTGGTACCTTTTGGTCTGAATGGCCAGTTGATCGGAAACCGCCTGATTCCAAAGATGAGCCCTGCGTAGATGAATGATTTGCCAGCCTCTTCGACGGAAGCTCGTCAAGAGTCCTTTCTGTTTGTAAGTCTGATAGTGCAGAACTTTGAATCCATAGGCTGGAGCCTTGCACATTGCTGCCCTGAGTTGCACGTAAGGAATCGGGTAAGACCGTAACAGCCTTCGAGACCAGACACGCCGCAAATGCTTCCAACCAGCGGAGAGGAGCTCACCGTCACATGCAATCTCGGGGTGATTGTCGAGCAAATCAACGAGCCAGGTGCTGCCCGTTCGAGGCTGGGAATAGATCACAAAACGCTGGGCAGACATTCACAACACCGTGATGCAGGCAGGGGAAAGAGGGGCGGTCGAAGGATCGGCAGCCAACGGCATTTCGCCAGTGTCGATCTTACCCAACTCTCGCATAGGCACTGGCACACAAACTGCGGAGGGGTCAGCTACGGGCAGAACGACCAGCCGAGCCCGTGCGGAGCGGTCCCGCTTCGACGCTCTCGATCCGGCCGTCCTCCATGTTCGCGATCCGGTCGGCGAATGAATAGACCCGCGAGTCGTGCGTGACCACGATCACGGCCCGGTCGGGCTGCACGGCGATGTTCGAGATCAGCTCCATCGTGATCCGGCCGTTCTCTGCGTCGAGGGCACTCGTCGGCTCGTCGCAGACGAGCAGCCGCGGTTCGTGCACGAGCGCCCGCGCGATCGCCACCCGCTGCTGCTGGCCGCCCGAGAGCTCGCTCGGCAGGTTCGCCAGACGGTCGCCGAGGCCGAGTTTGTCGAGCACGTCGCTTGCCGCCTCTACCGCCCGCGACCGATGCCAACCGGCGATCAACAGCGGCACGGCGGCGTTCTCCGCAGCCGTGAGCGAGGGCAGCAGGTTGTACGACTGGAAAACGAAGCCGACGTTCTCGCGGCGGAATTTCACCTTACGGCCGTTGCTCATTGCCACGAGGTCCTGGCCGAGCACGACCACCTCGCCGTCCGATGGCGCGAGCGTGCCCGCCACGATCGAGACGAGCGTCGTCTTTCCGCAGCCGCTGGGGCCCGCGAGGATCAGCAATTCGCCGTAGGGCACATCCAGATCGACGCCCCGCAGGGCCCGCGTCAGCGAACCGCCCGTCCCGAATTCCTTCGTCACGCCGCGGACCCGCACGGCCACGTCGGCGGTGGGCATGGCATCGCGGGGATGCGTGGGGATCGGGTCTGTCATGGACATGGATTCCGATGCTCCTGTGTTTACCCGCGGAACACGATCGCCGGGTCGACCACGAGCACCTTGCGGATCGACAAGAGGCTCGCCAGGAGCACGATGAAAAACACCGCCACGGCGGTGATGGCCAGCACCTGCCAGGGCATGAAGAAGGCGAGCTTGGTGAAGCCGCGGCTCCCCCAGCCAAAGAGCGCCGCCAGCCCGACGCCGATGCCGTAGCCCACCACGCCCACCTGCACCGC
>CANHYS010000036.1 GCA_947464585.1 Planctomycetaceae bacterium
CCACAGCCAGCCAGCCGACGTCAGGCGTTGGTGGCGATGTCGGGCGTGTCGGCGATGTTCACCCAGACATGCACATGGGGCGCGCCGCGGAAGTGCCAGACGAACGAGGGACCCTCCAGCCGCCAGCAATCCCAGACGCCGTCGTTGCCGAGATCACCCTGCCGGTAGAACGCCAGTCGGCAGGCGTCGAGGCCCCCCTGCGTGTCGAGGCACTTCCGCGCCTCGGTCCGGTCGGCGGCGCGGAACGGCTCGAGCAAGAGGCCGAGCACACGCTCCATCTCAGCCCGCTGGTCGTCGGAAAGATCGGTCACAGCGATGCCGGGCAGCGTCGTGCCGCGGCCTCGAAAGGCGACCGCATTCTCACGGGGCAGCGTGTCGACGAGGGCCTGGGAACGCTGCCGGCCGTCGAGCATCCCGAACACGCCGTTGGCCGCCACCGCCTGCGACCAGAAGACGTTCCCGGGATGGTTGGGCTCCTCCGTGTCTCCGGCGGCGTCGTGGCCGTAGAAGATCGGTCCGCCAAAGGCGACATGCTCGGCGGAGTCGCCATCGCACCGCAGCGTCATGTGCCTGCCGGTGAGCAGAAACTGGAAGCGGCCCGAGCCGGGCTCACCGATCAGGGCGATCGACTGGCCGTGCCCGAAGCCCCCGGTGTCGTCCTCGAGCTGCTTGTCGAACCGGGCATGCCATTCCGGGGCGATCAGCTGCTCGAAAATGTCACGAATGAGCCGCTTCTGCTCACCGGTGAAAAAGCTGCCCGCCACGTCGGGCTCGGTGGCGTTCCAGTTGTTTGCGACCCGCGTGCGGAGCAGGCCGAATTTCGGGTGCACATGATCCCAGCGAAAGCAGACCTTTTCCCGTTGCTGCGGCGAGAGCGAGGCGTGCAGCAGGCCGGCAAGCGTCTCCGACGATTGCTGCGTGACTGCGGCGGCGGGCTCGTCGCCGAAGAGACGGGCGGAGCCAGCGGGAAGCGACAGGGCTGCCGCGGCGGCGCCTGCACTCCCAGCGAGGAAATGACGACGCGACAGGGAATGGATCGGCGTCCGCATGGCGATAGCCTCCGGAGGGAAAAAAGACTCTTTAAAGCCTACGGCATCGCCGACGGTGGTGCCACTGACACTGCGGGCAGAAAAAGGTCGATCGCTGTGCCTGCACGATCCGCTGGATGGCCGTGCCGCACTGGCGACACGGCTTCCCGTCGAGTCCGTAGACGCGGTGCTGCAGTTGGAACTGTCCGGAGCGGTTGTCGGCGGTCTTGTAGGTTTCGTCGGTGATCGTCGAGCCCTCCATGCGGACGGCCTCGGCGAGAATGCTTCGGGCTGCCGTGGCGATCTGCTCCCAACGGGCGACGGAGAGGCGAGAGCACGGCACACGCGGATCGATGCCCGCCGCGAAGAGGATCTCGGCAGCGTAGATGTTGCCGATGCCGGCCACGGCCTGCTGATCGAGCAGGGCGACCTTCACCGCGCGGCGAGACTGTCCCAGCCGGTCGCGAAGTTCGTCGCCCGCAACAACAAGCCCGTCGGGTCCGAGCCTGTCGGGGCCGCAGGCGGCGGCGAGGCCGCGTTCGTCGAGCAGTCGGATCGTTCCCAGCCCGCGCCGATCCCAGAACAGAAGCCGGGGATGCTGCCGCGACTCGAGTCCGATCTCCATTCGCAGGTGGGCTTGAGTCGGCGGATCGGCCACGAGCATGAGGCCCGTCATCCGCGGCTCGATCACCAGCCACTCGCGGCCGTCCTGTTGTCGCTCGTCGAGTTCCACGGCCACCCGCTTGCCGAACCGGTGCACCGCGGCGATCGTCCGCCCGGTGAGGCACTGCTGCATGCGGTCGGCCGCGGGCCGGAGGGAGATCGGTCGCACCGTGAGCCGCGGAAACGCGACGCTCGCGATTCGCAGGCCGGCCAAATGCGCGATCCCGCGGCGCATCGTCTCGACTTCGGGCAATTCGGGCATGTTTCACCAGAAGCTCGATGGTAGCAGTGGCGGGGCAGGCTACAATCAGGGCGATCGGGTGTCCTTCGCCACCCCACAGCCACCTCCCAGCCACGGCAACGCCCATGACACCAGCGACAACGACTCCCACGCCCCCCCTTTCGCAGGTGCCCGATGCCTTGGGGCGGTTCGGCCGGTTTGGCGGTCGGTATGTGCCCGAGACGCTTTCGGCGGCACTGGAGCAGCTTGAACAGGCCTACAACGAGGCGATCGCTGATCCGGCGTTCACGGCGGAACTCGACGGCCTGCTGGGAGCGTTTGTCGGCCGGCCCACCCCCCTGCTCTTCGCAAAGCGGCTCACCGAACTTGCCGGCGGCGCGCAGATCTATTTCAAACGGGAGGATCTCAGCCACACCGGCGCCCACAAGATCAACAACACGCTCGGCCAGGGGCTCTTGGCCATCCGCATGGGCAAACGGCGGATCATCGCCGAGACCGGCGCCGGCCAGCACGGCGTGGCCACGGCGACGGCCTGTGCCCGATTCGGTCTCGACTGCGTCGTCTACATGGGGGCCGAGGACGTGCGTCGGCAGGCACCCAACGTCCGCAACATGCGGTTCATGGGGGCAGAGGTCCGGCCGGTTGAGAGTGGCTCCCGCACGCTCCGCGACGCGATCAACGAGGCGATGCGTGACTGGATGGGCTCGGTCGAGACCACCCACTACATCATCGGCTCGGTCGTCGGCCCGCATCCCTTTCCGCGGATCGTCCGCGATTTCCAGTCGGTGATCGGCCGGGAGACGGTGGAACAGTGCCAGCGTCAACTCGGCCGCCTGCCCGACACCGTCGTGGCCTGCGTGGGGGGCGGCAGCAACGCGGCCGGGATGTTTTATCCCTTCGTTGATCACCGCGGCGTACGGCTCGTCGGGGTCGAGGCGGGAGGTCGGTCCGGCAAGCCTGGCGATCATGCCGCCAGCCTCAGCTACGGCAGCCCCGGGATTCTGCACGGCAGCCTGAGCTACGTGCTGCAGGACGCGGATGGGCAGACGGCTGACGTCCATTCCGTGTCTGCCGGTCTCGACTATCCGGGCGTGGGCCCCGAGCACAGCTACTGGCGGGACGCCGGCCGTGTGGAATACACGAGCGTGACCGACGCGGAGGCGCTCGATGCCTTCGACCTGGTAGCGCAGCGAGAAGGGATCCTGCCGGCCCTCGAAACCTCGCACGCCCTGGCCTGGGCCATGGAGGAGGCGGGCCGCCGTCCCCCAACGGAGATTCTCGTCGTCTGCCTGTCGGGCCGTGGCGACAAGGATGCCGCCGAGATCGCCCGGCTGCGGGGGCTGTCGGCTGACGGCACAGTGGCCCCGGCCTGACTGTCTGAACGAGAGTGTCGGGAGTAGGTTGTCATTGATTGAGTCACCGTTTGAGTCATCAGGAATCGATCCATGCCCGCCAGTTCCGTGGCCACCAGTCCTTCAAAAGTCTCCGCGCTTGCGGATCTGTTTGCCGCGCTCAAGCAGAAGGGCAGCGCCGCTCTGGCACCGTTCGTGACGGCCGGCGATCCCGACATGGAGACGACGCTCGCCGTGCTCGAGTCGCTCGATCGTGCCGGTGCCTCGCTCTGTGAACTCGGCGTGCCCTACAGCGACCCGATCGCCGACGGGCCTGTGATTCAGTCTTCCTACACGCGAGCCCTTGCCGGCGGCTTCACGCTCGAGCGGCTTTTCGAACTGTCGCGGACAGCGACGCAACGGGTGAAGATGCCGATCCTCGCCATGGCGAGCTACTCGCTGATCTATCGTCGCGGCATCGACCGCTTCGTGGCCGATGCGAAGGCGGCCGGGTTGACGGGCTTCGTCGTGCCCGACCTGCCGATCGAAGAATCGGACCAGCTCGACGCGGCCTGCCGGCAGGCGGGGCTGGCGCTCGTCCGACTCGTCACACCCACCACGCCGCCGGAGCGGGCCGAGGCGATCGCCCGGAAGTCGACCGGCTTCCTCTACTGCGTGTCGGTGGCGGGCGTGACCGGGGCCCGCACGGAACTGCCCGCCGGACTGATCGAGCGGGTGAAGTGGCTGCGGACGAAGACCGACGTGCCGATCCTCGTGGGCTTCGGGATCGCGAGCCCCGAGCAGGCACGGGCCGTGGCCGAGGTGGCCGATGGCGTGATCGTCGGCTCGGCTGTGGTCCGCCATCTGGCCGACGCGGCCAACCAGCCTCGCGAGGCTTTCCTGCGTGGGCTCGAGGGCTATGTCGGCGACCTCGCCGCCGCCACGGCACGGTAACAACCCCGACAGCGATCGCAGTCAAGCCCCCTCTCAGCAAGGAACGGCCATGCCTCTCCTCTCCCGTCGCAGTCTCTTGAAGCATGCCACGATCACCGGCATGGCGTTCCCGCTCGCCTCGGTCGCCCGCCTCGGCCGGGCGGCTGCCAACGACAAACTGCGGCTCGCCGGGATCGGTGTCGGCGGGATGGGTGGGGCCGACCTTGCGGCGCTCTCATCGCACCCGAAGGTGGAGGTGGTGGCGCTGTGCGATGTCGATGCCGGAAAGCTTGCCGCAGCCGCCGAGAAGCATGCGAGCGCAAAACAGTTCGCCGACTTTCGAAGGATGTTCGACGAGTGCGCCGGGTTGATCGACGCAGTTCATGTCTCCACCCCCGACCACACCCACGCCCCGGCGGCGATGACGGCGCTCAACTACGGCAAGCATGTCTACTGCCAGAAGCCACTGACGCACGACGTGCATGAATCGCGGCAGCTCCGCGCGGCCGCCGCCGCCAATGCGTCGCTCGTCACGCAGATGGGAACGCAGATCCATTCGAACACCCAGTACCGCACTGCGGTGAAGCTCGTGCAGAGCGGCATCATCGGCAAGGTCCGCGAGGTCTGCTCCTGGAGCGGAAAGACCTGGGGTTACGACGGTCCGAAGCCCGAGCCGGGGGCGGTGCCAGCGTCGCTTGACTGGAATCTCTGGCTCGGCACCGCAGCCGATCGGCCGTTCTGTCCGGGCCACTACCATCCGGGCAACTGGCGACGCTGGTACGACTTCGGCGGTGGAACGATGGGAGACATGGCAATCCACATCCTCGATCCGGTGTTCAGTGCCCTCCAACTCGGCCCCCCGCGATCGCTTCTCTCGAACAGTTCGCGTCCGCCCGCGGATTCGTTCGGGATGCAGAACGAGACCCGGTTCACCTTCCCGGCCGGGAAATACACGACCGATGGTTTCGTGCTCACCTGGTACGACGGCGGGAAGATGCCCGACACGTCCGCCTGGCCGCTCGATGGCGCCGACGGCACGCGGATGGCGCTCCCCGGCCAGGGATCGATCTTTCTCGGGGAGAAGGGGGCGATCCTCCTGCCGCACGTCGCGATGCCCACCCTCCTGCCGGTAAAGGACTTTGCCGATGCGACGATCGAGGCGGCGCCGAACGGCAACCACTACCACCTCTTCGTCGATGCCTGCCTCGGCGGCGCGCCGACGACCTGTGGTTTCGACTACGCCGGTCCGCTCACGGAGACGGTGCTCCTCGGGACGCTCGCCAATCGTTTCCCCGGCGACGAACTCCGCTGGCAGCCTGCGGCGATGACGATTCCCAACCACGACCAGGCCGATGCCCTGCTGCGGCGGAAGTACCGGCAGGGTTTCGAGGTGGACAACCTGTCGTAGGAGGCTGGACGGCTTGGAGCAGCGGCCTCGATCAGGCCGGTTGCTCGAGCAGTTGCTCAGTCCAGTGCGGATGCAGGCCGGCTTCCTCCACGGCGATCCCTGCCCGCACGATCGCCTCGATGATCTCGGCGATCGGCGGCCGGGATGATTCCTTCCCGCAGATCAGCGTGCAGTCGAGCGTGTTGGCATCGCAGACGTCACGCTGCGTGGTCATCTGCCTGACCGCGCTGGCGGCCGCCTCGGCCTGCCCGATGCAGTGAAGGCGGTATCGCCAGGCACGGCCGCCGGCGAAGGCTGCAAAGGTCGCGGGCCCCTGCTCCACGAGCCGGCCCTGCGAAAGCATCGCCAGATGCGTGAAGCAGTCGGGCACGCGGGCATCGTCAATCGCGGCCACAACCGTGCGGCCGCCGATCTGCAGATCGCCGATCAGCCGTTCGACCGACTGCCGTTGACGCGGGTCGAGGCCGCCAAACGGATCGTCGAGCACGAGCAGATCCGGCGCATGGACGAGCGCCCGCCCGATCATGAGCAGCTTCGACTGCCCGGCGGGCAGGCCGTCGATCGGCGTGCCCCCCCTGCCCTTCAGATCTGCCAGATCGAGGGCCCGATTCACGGCCGCCTGCAGCGCGTGGCCTGTCAGACCCGCCGAACTACCGAAGAGTGCCAGGAACTCATCGGCCCGCACGCCGGGCCACGCGGCAAGCTGCGACGGCACATAGCCGAGGCGGGCCCGCACCGCATCGGGATCGCGACGGACGGAGTGTTCGGCGAGCACGATGTCGCCGCCCCGGATCGGGATGGCCGTGGCGAGGGCCTCCGCCAGCGTGCTCTTGCCGGCGCCCGCCCGGCCGATGATCGCCAGCGTGTCGCCCGGCGCGACCGCCAGCGAGAGGCGGTCGATCACCATCTGCCCGGACCGTTCGACGATGACGCGGTCGCAGCGAATCATGCCGGCGGCTCCTCCCTATCCCGCGGCGTCACCGCGCGGGCGGCGTTTCCCGTCCCAGCCGCTCTGCCGTCATTTCCAGCGACACGAGCAAGCCCTTCGCCTTGTTGAGCGTCTCCTGGAATTCGCTCTCCGGCACGCTGTCGGCCACGATTCCCGCGCCCGACTGCACGTAGGCCTTGCCGCCGGTGATCACCACCGTCCGCAGGGCGATGCAGGTGTCCATCGCGCCGCTGAAATCGATGTAGCCCACGGCCCCGGCGTAGGGGCCGCGTTTGCGGGGCTCCAGTTCGTCGATGATCTGCATCGCCCGAATCTTGGGGGCCCCGGAGACCGTGCCCGCGGGCAGGCAGGCCCGCAGGGCATCGAAGGCCGTCGTGCCCGGGGCGAGCTGGCCGGTGACATTGCTCGTGATGTGCATCACGTGGCTATACCGCTCGATCGACATCACGTCGCTGAGCACCACCGAGCCGATGCTCGACACGCGGCCCACGTCGTTGCGGCCCAGGTCGATGAGCATCACGTGTTCCGCACGCTCTTTCGGGTCGGCCAGCAGGCCCTCGGCGAGGGCCGCGTCCTCCTCCGGCGTCTTGCCCCGCGGACGCGTGCCCGCCAGCGGTCGCACGGTGACGTGGCCGTCCACCACGCGGACCATGATCTCGGGCGAACTGCCCACCAGCGTGGCTGCGGGGGTCCGCAGGTAGAACATGAATGGGCTTGGGTTCACGACCCGCAGCGTGCGGTAGAGTTCGAGCGGGGGAAAAGCGAAGGGCATCTCCAAACGCCGACTGAGCACCACTTGGAAGATGTCGCCGGCGCGAATGTATTCGATGGCCTTCTCAGTGGCGGCCAGAAACTCCTCGCGGGTCGATGCCGCCCGGGCCGTACCCTCGGTGAGGCATCGTGGCTCCCGTCGCGGGCCGATGTCGGCCGCCGCCGGCCAAGGGCTCGGCGCGAATAGCCGGGCGATCGTTTCATCGATGCGGCGGCAGGCCTCTGCGTAGCCACGCGCCGCGGCCGCGGGCGAGCCGTCGTCGACGTGGGCCAGCACCACGATGTCGAGCGACTTGGTGACGTTGTCGAAAACGAGCAGCCGATCGTAGAAGGCGAAGGAGAGGTCGGGGAGATGGAGGTCGTCAACGGGTGGATGGGGCAGACGCTCCGCGTAGCGGATGGAGTCGTAGGCGGCATACCCCACGGCACCGCTGGTGAACGGCGGGAGTTCAGGCAGGTGTGCCGGCTTGTGGACCGCCATCCGCCGCTCGAGGTCGGAGAGCGGGTCCGACGACTCGAACTCCTCCACCTCGTCCGATCCGGTCCGCGTGATTCTCACCTTCGCGCCGAAGGCTTCGAACCGCATGAAGGGCTCGGCACCGAGGAAGCTGTAGCGGCCGACCTTTTCGCCGCCGATGACGCTCTCGAACAGGCAGGCGGATTCCCCCGCGTCGATCCGGGCAAACGCCGACAGGGGCGTGAGTCCATCGGCAAACAGCCGACGGTAGACGGGCACGAGACGATGAGTCTGCGCCAAGGCGTCGAAGTGGTGCCGGTCGGGAAGGTGCGACATGGCTGATGGGCGCTCGGGGGCGGCTGGTCGCCGAGAGAAAACGAATCAGAGTATCTCCAGTTCCCCGCGGGCAACAAGCCCGCGGGGAACTGGAGCAGGAGGCCTGTTTGCGGCTCGCCGCCACACCGAAGGCGACCTTCCGCCGGCGGGCCGCTATGATTCAGCGGAGGAATCAGGCGAGGCGAACGCA
This sequence comes from Planctomycetaceae bacterium, assembly GCA_947464585.1. Next base: position 8,308 of record CANHYS010000036.1, read on the forward strand.
GCGGGGCCACGGCCTCATGACCCCGAGACAGGACAGGTCGGCCATGAAGTGTCAGCAATGTGAGAAGCAGGCGGTGTTCCACATCACGGAACTGGAGACAGGTTCCGTTCGGGAGCTCCACCTCTGCGAGGATCATGCGCGTGTCTACCTCAATCAGGCTGAGGGGGCCGCGGGGCCCGCCGAGGAGGCCGAGCCCGGCGATCCATCAGGCGGCGTGGCCGGCCAGCTGGGCGTTGGCCAGACGGCCGACGAGCTCGCGGCGCTGGACCAAAAAGCCTGTGACATGTGCGGCATCACGTTCTTCGAGTTCCGCAATCAGGGGCGGCTGGGCTGCCCGCATGACTACGTGCAGTTCGCCAAGGAACTGGAGCCGCTGATTGCGAACATCCACGGTGCGACCGAGCACACAGGCAGACGACCGGCGCGGTCACCCGAGACGGCGGAATCTGCCGCCGCGTCGGGCACGGCCGAACTGACCGGCGTGATCGGGCTGCGTCGTGGGATGAAGGAGGCGATCGCCTGCGAGGATTACGAAAAAGCCAAGGAAAACCGCGACGCCATCCGGGCGATCGAGGACCGCTGGATTCCATCCGCCCGCCCGGAGTGACAGGAGTGACGGAATGCCGCACGGCCTTTCCGCATGCAGACCATGAAACTTGAAATGCTGACCCAATCGATCGGTGAATGGCTGCGTGGCACGGGGCCCGAGTCGGACATCGTCATGAGCAGTCGCGTGCGGCTGGCCCGCAACCTGCCGCACTATCCCTTCGTGAGCCGGGCCTCGGAGCAGGATCGCGCCGACATCGAGCGGTTTCTGCGGGAGCGGATCGCGATGTCCCCTGCCGGCCAGGGACTGGAATCGATCGATGTGGGTGGGCTCGAAGAGATCGACCGGCAGTTTCTTGTCGAAAGGCAGCTCATCAGCCGCGAGCACGCCGACGCCCACGGGGCCCGAAGCGTGGCGATCGACCAGCTCGAACAGGTCAGCCTGATGATCAACGAAGAGGATCACCTTCGCATCCAGTGCATCCACAGCGGCCTCGACCTGCGTGGGGTCTGGGAGCAGATCAAGGTGGTCGACGAGCAGATCGAGCAGGTCGTGCCGTATGCGTTTCATCCGCGGTTTGGCTATCTCACGGCCTGCCCCACCAACGTGGGCACGGGCATCCGCGTGAGCGTGATGCTCCACCTGCCGGCGCTGGTGATCACCAGGCAGATCGACAAGGTGTTTCGGAGCCTGCACAAGATCTCGCTGGCCGTCCGCGGCCTCTATGGCGAGGGATCGCAGGCGATGGGCGATTTCTACCAGATCTCCAACCAGACCACGCTCGGGAAGTCGGAGGAGGAACTGGTCGAGCAGGTGGGCGACGTGGTGCCGGTGCTGATCGACTACGAGCGGCGTGCCCGGGAGTTTCTCGTTCGCGAAACCGAGCAGAACGTCCACGATCAGGTGAGCCGCGCCTACGGCATCCTGCGCACGGCCCAGACGATCAGCGCCGAAGAGACGATGCAGCTGCTGTCACGGGTGCGCATGGGCGTGCTTCTCGGGCTGATCGGCGACGTGAAGATCGCCGACATCAATTCGCTCCTGGTCCGCACCCAGCCCGCCCATCTGCAGAAGCTTCGGGGCATCGAACTCGACACCAAAGACCGCAACATCGAGCGGGCCCGCTATCTCCGACAGCACTTCGAGGCGGGCGGTCAGAACGTCAACTAACGATCCAATAGTTGCACTTGTCCGTCACGAGTTGGCCGCGGTTCGGGGCTGCCCATGCCCCGTCGCCGGACGCTCGCTTCGGGCATCCTGCCCTGCGCTCGCTCGATGCTGACTGCGCTCCGGCATCCTGCCTGCGCTAGTCAGCAACGCCGGCTCTCGGGACACGGGCAGCCCCTCACGGATTCATCGCGGTTTCCCGGCTCACATC
>CANHYS010000037.1 GCA_947464585.1 Planctomycetaceae bacterium
CGAGCGTGTCGGCGTTGACGAGGGCCCTCGTCTCGTCGGTCAGCGGGCAGTGGAGGCTCAGCACGAAGGCCTGCCGGAAGAGGTCCTCGATCGACTCGACGCGGCGGATGCCGAGTGACTTGTCGAAGCCGTCCTGGCGATATGGATCATAGAAGGCGACGTCCATGCCGAGCGCCTTGGCACGCAGGGCGGTGGCAATGCCGATACGGCCCAGGCCGACGATCGCGAACGTGCGGCCCCGCAGCCTGTGGAGCGGCGCAAAGATGTGATACATCCACGGATCGGGGCGATCGCGGAGCCGGGTGTTGAACTGGTGGATGCCGCGGGTGAGAGCCAGCATCATGCCGATCGCCGAGTCGGCCACCTCCTCGGTGCCGTAGTCGGGCACGTTGGCCACGGCGATGCCACGCTCCCTGGCGAAGGCATGGTCGACGTTGTCGAAGCCCACACCGCATCGGACGATCAGCCGGCAGTGTTTCAGCCGCTCGATCGTGCGCCGCGTGAGCCTGATGTTGTGATACATCATGACCGCGGCGGCATCCTCGATCCGGCCGACGAACTCGTCCTCGTGATGGGCGTCGAAGGCCTCGACGGTGGCCATGCCGGCCAGGGCGTCACGCTCGGTGGCGAGGTTGTCATTGATGAAGTCGGTGATCACGACCTTGTGCATCGGAAAAGGCTCCCTGTGGCGAATCGAAAAGATGGCATTACCGCACCCAGATGCCCCGGCCGGTGCCGCCGCCGGGCGTCGTCCGCGGATAGTCGGCGTTGGGCCGCTGCTCGATCTCGGTGACGAGCCGCTCAAGCGGCAGCTCCTCGGTCGATCCAGCGAGCCGCACGCCGCTGACTCGGACATTCCGCACCGTGCAGTCGAGGTCCGGCGAAAAGATCTCGGTCCATTTGGTGGTGTCGGTCGGATTATGTTTATACGTCGCCGACTTTGGACCGATTGCCAGCAGGTGCCAGGCAGGCGGAGGATCGAACGCGAGCGTCACGCCATCGATCACGAGACCGTCCGTGTCGGCGTGCACTTCGATCGTGCCGGGGCGATGGAAGACGAGTTGCTCGAAGCGAATGCGTTCCAGGCGGCCGACGCCGACGCTCGCATCGTTGTCGCGGCCGATCTCAAGATTCGGCTGGTCGTAGCACTTGTACTCACGAATGTCGGTGATGCGTCGCAGCGTGATGTCACGGACAGGACAATCGAGCTGCATGCCATCGTCGAAGCGTTTCACGCCGGGCAGCAGTCGGATGGAGTTGGCCGCGGGCAGGCCCTCGGGCGACCCGGTCACATCTTCGACGACGACGCGCTCGATGGGGCCGTAGCTGGGTGTGGAGTGTTTCCAGTCCCAGGCGTTGAGGGCGACGTTGTCGTCGTGCGAATCGCCGCGCACGCCACGGATCAGGCCGTTGCTGGCGGGGCCGTTCACGTGCACGCCGTCGCGGCGGTGCCGATCCAGCGTGACGTTCTCGACGCTGAATTCGTGCGCGTTCGCCAGATGCACACCGTAGGGGCGGCTCTGGCGGATGGTGACGTTCTTCACCGACACGCGACGCACGTTCTGCAGCAGGATCACGCCGTGCGTGCCGAGCACGGGGGGCTTTTGACCCGAGCCGCCGCGGAGGTTGCCCTGTGGGGCGGCGGGGGTGGTGGCGAGCGTAGTCGACCAGATGCCGCCGTCGATGGCGATGTCGGTGTCGGGATGCGTGTCGGCCGACACGGGGCCGCTCGCGAACCCGACGAGGTTCGCATTGCGAACGATGCACGTATTCGCGCCGGGCACGAGCCGGATCTCGGCCACGGGGTCGGCCACGAGCGTGGCTCCCGACGGCAGTACGATCGGGCCGTCCACGTAATACGGCTCGTCCCGGGCGGGGATCTCCAGCCGCTTCGTCTCGTCGATGCGACGCTGAAAGGCCGCCGTCCAGATCTCGGCCGTCACCGTGCGAGGCTGCGGGTCGCCCTTCTCGTCGGCGGTGTTTTCAGTCCACGTCTTCGTGACCACCAGCGGCCGCAGGTCGTCGAGCGCCGAAGCAGCCATGCTCCGAGTGCAGCAGAGGCAGATCACCGTGGCCGCCAGCCAAACGGTCAGGCATGCAGCGGCCTGCGACCGGCATGATCCGGGGAATCGCTTCATCGTCTGACCCGTCCTTTCGCGGCACCGGCCTTGAGGTCCTGCTCGGCCCAGTCGAGGTGCCGTCGCATTGCCGCCTCCGCAGCCCGCGGGTCGTGTCGCTCGACGGCGGCGAGGATTTCGCGGTGGCCAACGATCGCCGGCTCCGGCCCGGCCGCCTTGATCGTCCGTCGTCTCGACTCGACGAGCAGCCCCCCGAGCGTCTTCAAGAGCACGGTGAACACCGGGTTGCCAGTCGCCTCGGCGAGCAGTTCGTGAAAGCGGATATCGGCGTCGACGCGGTCCTTGAGCCCGGTGGCCCGTTCGAGATCGTCGATCGCGGCCTGCAGATCCACCACCTGTGCGTCGCTCGCCCGATCCGCCGCGAGCCCCGCGATGGCCGACTCGAGTGGCCGGCGCACCTCGGTGAGCTGCAGGAGCGTCATGCGGGACCGTTTGAGCAGCAGTTCGAGCGATTCGATCGTCGGACCGGCATCGACCTCCGCCACCCGCGGACGTGCCCCCTGGCTCATCACGATGAGCCCCTGCGACCGCAGGCTCCGCATCGCCTCGCGGATCACGGTCCGCGAAACCGTGAGCGACTCGGCGAGATCCCCTTCGCTCGGCAACGACATGCCGGCGGCGTAGGAGCCGGAGACGATCTCCTTGCGAAGGTGGCCGATCACCTGGGCGACGAGGTCACCTTCGGCAGCGGCCCTGCCGGCCACGGCGAGGCGGGCCTTGCCAGGTGGCCGGCCAGGAGGACGGGGCGAGCGACGGGCGGCGGATGCAGTCACGGTTGGTTCTCAGAAAACGGTTTTTTGGCGGGCCAAGCCCTATCGTATAAGCAGGCGGACACCACAGAAAGTCCCCGCGGCGGCGGCACTCGGTCGTTCAGGCCGGTCACTGCTGGCCGAAAGCAGGAGGCATGCCGATGCCACGATCAGCTGAGGAAGGATCCGCGGGTTCACGTGGTGACTCCGGAGGCCATGGCCCGCCTGCCACTTATACGATAAGCTAAAAGGGCGTCAAGCGGCGTCGAACGTCACCGGGATACCTCATACGCGGGGCACGATCGCTTGACGCACGACCCGCTCCACCTATCATACAGGTAGGTGGGGGTCAAAGCTTTTCCTCCGTGTTGAACGAGGTGTGGAATGAAACGCCACGGTTTTACGCTCGTCGAACTCTTGGTTGTGATCGCGATCATCGGCACGCTCATCGGCCTGCTCCTGCCAGCGGTGCAGGCGGCCAGGGAGTCGGCCAGGCTGTCGGCGTGCCAAAACAACCTCCGACAGATCGGCATGGGGCTGGCCAACTATGAATCAGCCCGTAGGCAGTTGCCCACCGGGAGCGACGGCTACACGTGGATCGCCGCCCGAACCAACGCCAGCGCCCTGGTGAGAATCCTTCCGTTCATCGAACTTCAGGAACTCGGCACCCGATACGATCTCACCCTGAGCTTTGCCGAATCTCCGAACGACGCGATCGGCGCGACGCGCGTGCCACTCTTCTTGTGCCCGTCGTATGGAGGGGCGAGAAGCGATGGCTTCAACGGCGGTTACTTCAACGGCAGCGGCGGTAAGACGGGCAACGCCACGTGCTACGTCGGAGTCTACGGGTATGGGACGGGGGCGGTGGGATCGAACGACACCCTCACCCGCACGGGTCTCGGCGCGCGTCGCGGTGCGTTTTTCATCAGCAGCGACACCAAGTTCAAGGACATCACCGACGGCTTGAGCAAGACGTTTGTCTTCGGTGAATTCCGTCCCGACATGCTGCGGGTCGTGAGCCCCTCCTTTTACACGCAACCGCTCGGCCCCGACTCGCGGTTTACCTGGTGGACCGGAGGCATCTACCTGGAACAATTCGGCACGGTGAAGGGAATGCGGTTCGGGCCGAACCAGGTCTTCGCTGCCATCAACGACCGACGCTACGACACCCCCGTGCTCCCCTTCAGTTCCAGCCATGGCACTGGCGTGAGCATGCTCTACGGGGATTCCGCGGTCACGTTCGTCAGCGATATGGTCGACATCACGGTCTGGCGAAACCTCTCGACCATCGCGGGCGGCGAGCAGGACACGAATCTCTGATCCGAGGAGTTGCATCATGAAACGGTCTTCGTGGCCCGGGCTCGTGATGGGCGTCGTCGTAGGCCTCCTGTTCGTCGCGGGTTGTTCCCGTGGCGGTCCAAAACTGGCGAAGGTGACGGGTACGGTGCTCTACGAAGGGCAGCCCCTCTCAGGGGCGACGGTGACGTTCGTGCCCGACGGATCGAAGGGTACGAAGGGCCGCATGGCGATCGGCGCAACTGGGGCGGACGGTCGATTCTCGCTTCAGTCGTTCGCGGCAGGCGATGGGGCCTTGGTCGGGTTTCACGGTGTTTCCATCGCCGCGATGGATTCCGTGCCCGAGGACCAACCGCCGCAGCCCAATGGTCTGCCGGGGCCGACCCCGCCGCTCAAGTCGCGGATTCCCGCCCGCTACAACGACCCAGCGACGAGCGGCTTCTCCGCCGAGGTCAAAGCCGGCACCGCCAATGACTTCGAGTTTCGGCTCACCAGCTCGAAGTGAAAAAGAAAAAGGTGCCAGCCACCAAATTTGGGTAATTTGCCAAGCTGCCCAATTTTGGTGGCTGGCACCATTTCCCCAATTCAGGGTCTTCCGCCCATCGCCGCCGGGTCATACACCCGCAGCTTCGCGAGGCCCGAGACGGTCGCGCCCGGCTCCGGGCCGATTGTCAACGTATGCGGGCCGTTTTCCACGCTCTGGAACAGCACCGTCTCGGTTCCCTCGGCCCCCGGGGCAAAGCTCGACGCGAACATCGGGACGGTGCTCCAGGTGATTGTGAACTCCGGCGGCAACGTCTTCTTGGCGATCGCGAGGATGGGCCCCACGGCCCAGTCCTGCTTGGCGATCCGAATGCGGCCCGACGTGGAGGTGAAGTCTTGGTCGCTCCACCCCTCGCCGTCCGCGCCCGTCACCGACCCGGTGAGCGTGAAGTGGATCCGGCTGCCGTCTGCGGCGGAATCATCGAGGCAGGTGAGGGTCCATCGTTCCGCCACGGGAAGAGCTCCGGCCTCCACGCGCCGGATGCAGGGCATCCAGTTGATCCCAGCGGATGGGCGCGTCACGGCCCACGTGCCGAGGGAGGCGCCTGGCTCCTTGCCGTCGAGCCTGACCGCCAGCCGCCCCTCCGGATTCCGGCCATCGGCCACCGCGACCACGCGATTGCCGGTGAATTCCAACGACAGTGAGCCGTCGGCAAGCGTGCGGATCCGCGGGCTGTCGATCGGGATGTCGGTGATCTGCCGCTCCGCTGGGTCGTTTTCCCCAAATGCGCTCGTGCGCTCGATCTCCCGCTTCACGATCCCGGCGAGCAGTGCGTTGCCTGCATCGTTGAGGTGAATCGAATCCGAGAGCAGGTCGCCCGGGGCGAGGCCGGCCTCGGCAAGATGCCGCTTCCACTGCGTGCGGGCGTCGATCAGCATGCAGCCGTGCCGCTCGGCGATTGCGCGAACACCCTCCGAATGGATGTCGTCGCTCACGAGGCGATTTTCGTCTTTGGCCACGTGGTCGGTGTGCAGCAGGATCTCCGCCGTCGTGGCTTCGCGTGCCTCGCGGATGATCGCCTCATAGTTTTCGAGGTCGCCGTAGACGTGGAATACGAGCAGATCCGGATAGAACGGAGAGAGGTCGTGCGCAGCCGTGCGGCGCAGGGCCGGGGAGATGAAGCCCCCGATGGCGCGATTCACCGCCTCGATCTTCGCTTCGGGGTAGCGACGCCGCAGGTCGTCGACCACCGCTCGCCACCAGGGTTGGGCGGTGATGGACTGGCCGTAAAACAAGATCCGCACCGGCTCGCCGGGATTGCGTTCCCCGGCCAGGGACCGCATCGTCCGCTGAATGTGCCGAACGCTAGGGTTTCCCGCCGCGGGAGCCGCAGCGGCTTGGGGCCCGAGCCACGGTGTACATCCCCCGAGCGGGATCGCCAGCATGAGCGCCACCGCGGCCAGAAATTGAAGAAACGGCAGAATCATCGAGGCCTCCTTCGCGAATGGATCTTTCACTTCAACTCGAGCATCCCGAAATCGTCGGGGTTGTTCCAGGACATGCCGCCGAGTGCGTCGAGCAGGGTGCGGTCCGTCAGTTGTCCGCCGGGGGAGCGATCGATATCGGTGACCATCACGCCGAAGCCGAGGAGGCCGTCTTTGATGGGGCCGGCGAGATCCCTGTCGAGCGTTTGCCAGGGGATGGCCACCTCGTAGCGGGTCTCGTCTCCGTCGTGCTTCGCTGCCCAGGTGATGTCGCCCGGCTTCAGCGGAGCGTTGTGCCGGAAGGCGAGCAGGCCGCCGTTCGCAGAAGAGAGGGCGACGCAGATCTTCTGCCGGGCCGCCCACGATGGTTTGTCGGGCCGGAGCGAAACCCCGATCTGCAGTGCGTCCTCGGTCCACGACTCGGCGGCTGAACGCTCCTGAACATGCGAGGCGTCGCGGATCTTGAATCCGAGATAGAGGGCGGTGTCGTCATACTGGGCACCGATCCGCAGGGCCGTCGCCTCCGACAACGCCGGCTGCGCCTTGTCGACGGTGGCCTGGAACAGTTCCAGGTTCCAATCGTCGAGGGTGCCGTCGATCGCGGGCGGAGCCGCCGCCCGCTGGGCCGCGATCCCCCGCCGTTGCAGCGGGGCGGCGAATCGGCAGGTGGCGCCTTTCCCGTCCGTGAAGACCAGGAACAGGTCGCCAGAGGGCGTTAACGATCCCGTGACGGCCGCCAAGTCGAACGTGACCTCGCGCCGTTCGCCAGGCTTGAGCGCGACCTCCTGTTTCGCGAGCACGCGGCCGCCGTGGACGACGGCGAGGCTGCCGGCGATATCGACGTTTCTTGCGCTCATGACCGCGATCGCCATGAGGTTCGGGCCGGTCTTGTCGTTGATAGACGTCGCCTGGATAGGGCAGGCGACATCGATGAGCATGGTTTCCAAAAGTGCTACAGTCACCGCGTCAAACGCCCCGACGAGCTTCGGTCCCGCGGCGGCGGCGTCCGGAATTCGCAGCGTGCCGGGGCCGCCGCCCGCGTCGCGCCAGGTGCCATCCGCGAAGAGGCGGATGGCAGCCTCTGGCCGACCGGGAAACGCAGCCACGGTTTCGCCCGCGAATCCGCTCGGCCGCTTCGTCGCGCGGGCCGCCGCAGGCTCGAGCGGCACCGCAGCGGGCGCCACGCCGCGGAGCCAGACGGGAATCGGGCCGATCTCGATCGTCGCCACGCCGCCGAGGCATTCGAGAGGCTTCGCATTGCCCATCGGATCGAGCACCGAAACGCCCGGCGCGGCCCCCACCGGCACGGCAACGGATCGCCGCCTGCCATCTCTCGACCAGACCGCGAGCAGACATTCGCCCGCGCGGTCGAAGGCATAGCCGAGGACTCCTTCATCGAGATACTCGATCGCTCCCAACGACCGGCTGCCCTCGAGCAGACGAGTGGCCGTGGCAACGGCCATGAAGACCGGCTTGGGCGCGGTGTGCGTCGCTCCAAAGGCCGGATGCGGCGACGTGAGGTTGTAGAGCAGGCCGCCGCCATTGCGTCCGGCGTCGGCCGTGTAGAAGAAGAAGGTGGTGTCGACGCCCTCGCCGAGCGTGATCAGGTGCCCGCGCATGAATCTGGCCGCCTCGCTTCGCAGCGCCTCGGGATCGAGGGTCGGCGGACGGCCCGCCCACCACGTGCCCCATTCGGTCTGGATGATCTTCGACCCCGCCGGCAGATGGGCCCGGGTCATCGCAACCAGAGCGCGCATGTCGGCCACCATACCGCCGTCCTCCGGAGTGCCGGGGGCGAGGGAGTAGGCATGCGTCAGCAAGCCATCAAGATGCTCGCCGAGCCCTTTGGTGAAGAGCCGCTCGAGAAGCTCGTTGCCCTTCTTGAGTACGCCGTAATTGGGGCCGAGCAGCAGTCCGTTGGGATCGTTCTCACGGATCGCCTCCCGGGCGACCCTGTACATCTCGATGAAGGCCTCGTCGGTTCCGCGCCAGTGCCAGTCGGGCTCCCAATGAATCTGGTAGTAGTTCCGCGCCTGCCCGGGAAACAGCGTGGCCCGGCGCACGGCCTGCTCGGCGACCAGCTTGGCGACGAGGGATTTGTAGACGCCGAAGTCCTTGGGCGGGTAGCGCTGCCCGGCCTCGGTAACCGCGTTGCCGCCCTCCTGCGAGAGCGATCGGCCCTCGGGGACGTCGGCCAGCCAGGCGGGGACGGAGTGCAGATCCACGAGCAGGCACAGCCCGGCCTTGGCCTCGTCGTTCGGCGTCTTCCGGAATGTCTCGGGATCAAGAACCGGCTGGTAGGAGTCGGCGGCTTTTCCGAAGATTTCCCCGAGCCGCCTGTTGAGGTAGATCCATTTCGCGCCGAGCAGCGGATAGACCGGATCGACAAAGTCACCTTTGCCAATTTCGCCACTGGCGATGAAATTCGTGCCCTGCGCGCCGAAACGTGAATCATCGACCCGGGCGAGAGCCTGCCGCTCGATCGAAGGCAACACCCCGTAGGCGGCGAATCCGGGCGGCCGCGTGCCCATCTGCGGCAGCGTCTCGCCCGAGCGTTTCAGAGAGACATGCACCTCGAAATATCCGGCGCCGTAGTCGCCCATCGCGAGGGTCGTGCTCCAGCGGGCATCGCCTTTCGGTACGGCGACTTCCCCCTTGGCCCTGACGGTCCCCTGATAGTCGTTGACCGTCCAGATGAGCTTCTCGTCGGCCGTGCGGCGGCCATCGATGGCCACCCAGAGTGAAACCGGCTCTCCGGACTCGTACACGGGGCAGCGGGGCTTGGTGGTGAACTCCGCGAGAACCTGGAGCCGCGGGGTGAGTGGTGGCTCCGCCCCGGCGGCGTTCCCATCCGCTCCCTGGCTGGCACTCGCATGCATCAGGCACAGGCCGATGGCGAGCAGCAGGCAGAGACGGCGCAAACGGTGGCTGATCGTCGCGTTGTTGGGTCGTATCCGGGCAGCCACCGGGCGGAGGGAGCGGTTCATAGAGGATTCCGGAGGATGTTTGGAAAGCAGGCGATGAGGCCGGCCACGGGCTGCGGCACCTCGGCTTCTCCGCGCTTTACTTATACGATAAGATTTCAGCTCAGGAGCTACAATCGCTCTCACTCGTGACGCTTCTCCGCCGCCGTGAGAACGGTCTGCCGTTCAAAAGGTTGGCGTTCCCGCGACTAAACCGTATCGTCACGATGGAATCGTGCCCCGGGAGATACCGATGCAGCAGGCAGTGGCGGGCTTCGCGCAGCAACGCCTCGCTCCCCTTGCGAGCCGCGTCGTGATCGTCACCGGGGCGGCCCGCGGCCTGGGCCGTGCCATCGCCACGGGCTGCGCGGCGGCTGGAGCGAAGGTCGTGCTCGCCGACCGCGAGGCCGCGGAGGCCGAGGCGGTGGCTACCGAACTGCGGGCAGCCGGCGGTGAGGCGCTGGCCGTACCGACCGACGTGTCCAAGCTCGACGACCTCCGCCGGCTCTGCGACGCCGCGGTCGCGCGGTTCGGCCGGATCGACGGCCTCGTCAACAACGCCGGCGTGAACTACGTGAAGCCGGTGCTGGAGGTGACCGAGGAGGAATGGGACCGGGTCCTCGACGTCGATCTCAAAGGCTCGTTCTTCCTCACGCAGTTCGCGGCCCGCCAGATGGTCGCCCAGCAGCCTTCCGGCGGGGCGATCGTGCAGATCGCCAGCGTCCACACGCTCGCCGCCGTGGCCGGCGCGGCCCCTTACGATGCCGCCAAGCATGGCATGGTCGGCTTCACCAAGGCGGCGGCAGTCGAACTCGCGCCACACGGCGTGCGGGTGAACGTGCTGTCACCGGGCCTCTGTCGCACGACGATCTGGAACGACCTCATCGCCGCCGCTCCGAGCGAACAGGCCTGCCTCGACTACTGGAAGTCGCAGATTCCGGGGCAGCGGCTGATCGAGCCGGAGGAGATCGCGGATGCCACCGTGTTTCTGCTCTCCGCCGCCTCCCGCAGCATCACCGGCGCCAATATCATGGCCGATCTCGGCATGACGAGCCTGCTCGTCAGCCGCGAG
>CANHYS010000038.1 GCA_947464585.1 Planctomycetaceae bacterium
ATTCTGCAAGCCTTCGCTCTGCCCGTGCTGACGGCGGCCGGCTTCATGCAACTCTCCGACCGCATGATCGGCACCGGATTCTTCTCGCCTGAGGGCAACGTGGTGAACAACTCCATCGCAGGTGTCGGCGGCGGCCAACCTCTGCTCTGGCAGCACCTCTTTTGGTTCTACAGCCACCCGGCCGTCTACATCATGATCCTGCCGGCGATGGGGATGGTGTCGGACATCCTCACGACGTTCGCCCGGAAGCCGTTGTTCGGCTACCGTCCGATGGTCTATTCGATCGCCGGTATCGCCGGGCTGGGCTTCATCGTATGGGGACACCACATGTTCATGTCGGGCATGAATCCGGCCCTCGGCATCACGTTCATGGTGTCGACGATGATGATCGCCCTGCCCAGCGCCGTGAAGACATTCAACTGGCTCGGCACCGTCTGGGGCGGGAGGATCCAGTTCACCACGTCGATGCTCTTCGCCCTCTCATTCGTGTCGATGTTCATCATCGGCGGCCTGTCGGGCATCTTCATGGCGGCCACGCCCGTCGACATCTTTATCCACGACACCTACTTCATCGTGGCCCACTTCCACTACGTGCTCTTCGCCGGCACCGCCATGGGTGTCTGGGCGGCGATTTACTTCTGGTTCCCGAAGATGTTTGGTCGCACGATGAACGAGTTCTGGGGCAAGGTGCACTTCTTCCTCACGTTCATCTTCTTGAACGGCACCTTCTTCACCATGCACATTCTCGGTGCGGTCGGCTTTCCGCGGCGCCTTGCCGATGCGTACCACTACGAAACGTTCCATCACCTCCAGCCGCTCAACGCCTTCATGACCTACTGCGCGATCGGCATGGTCGCAACGCAGATCATCTTCGCGGCGAACTTCTTCTGGAGCATGTTTTTCGGGCCGATCGCCGGCCGGAATCCGTGGAACAGCAACACGCTGGAGTGGACCGCGCCGAGCCCGCCGGGGCACGGCAACTTCGACTTCCAGCCGGTCGTGTATCGCGGTCCCTACGAATACTCGGTGCCTGGCGTCGAGAAGGACCACCTCATGCAGACCGATCCCCCGAATGCCCTGGCGTCCGCTGCAGCCGCCGCCGCTCACTAAACAGAGGCAGCCGTCCCGGCGTCTGCGACAAAACAGAGGCAGCCGTCTCGGCGTCTGCAACTAAACAGAGGCAGCCGTCCCGGCCCATTTTTCCCCCATGACAAGCCGCACCTTCAACTGGCCGCACGCGATCGCGTGCCTCCTCGTCGCGGTGACGGCGGTGCTGCTCTGCTTCGGGGCATTGGTCACCACCTTCGATGCCGCCATGGCTGTGCCTGACTGGCCGGCGACCTACGGTCACAACATGTTTCTGTTTCCGTGGGCCGAATGGTTCTATGGCCCCTGGGACCTGTTCCTCGAGCATGGCCACCGTCTGCTGGGCGCATTGGTCGGCGTGGTCTCTTTGGTGCTGGCGGGTGTTGTCTGGCGCAGTGGCCTGAGCCCGGCGGTCCGCGCTCTGGCCGCGGCGGCGGTGCTCCTGGTCGTGGTGCAGGGAGTGCTCGGCGGCGCCCGTGTGCTGCTCGACGACAAGACGGTGGCCAAGGTTCATGCCTGCACGGGACCGCTTTTTTTCGCCGTCGCCGTCGCGATCGCGACGCTCACCCGCGCGTCGTCCACACACGCCTCGACATCAGCAACGGCGGCGGTGCGGTCTGCCGCAGGGCTCGCCCTGGCCAGCTATGTGCAACTCGTGGCCGGCGCCCAACTGCGGCACCTCGACGCATCGGTCGATCCGTCGACGTTCCGCTGGCTCGTGTCGTTTCACATCGCGGGTGCAGTCGGCGTGACGGCGCTGTCGGTCGCGGCAGCAATCTGCACGCGGACGGGCAGTCAGCCCGTTGCCCACCGTTGGTCGCTGGCAATCCTGCTGTTGGTCGGCTGCCAGTTGGCGCTCGGCGTCGGCGCGTGGATCGTGAACTGGGGCCTCCCTTCAGGCTGGCTCCCCGCTTCCTGGTCATTCTCCGACCCACTTCTGGCCCGCAGCGTCTGGGGAGCGACGGTTGTCACCGGTCACGTCTTCCTCGGCATGATGATCCTCGGAGCGTCGGTGGTGCTGGCCATTTCCGCGGGCGTTCTCGCCCGCTCAGCGATATCGCCGGTCAGGCCACAGCAGACTGACCGCGTGCACGAAAGGGCTTTCGCATGACGCCCCCGCCCGATTGTGCATCCGAATTCACCGCGGCGGCGTTTGCGCCGGTCACCGTCCCGGGACCGCTGCACGCGTCCGATTCGTCGCGAAACAGCGTCGGCTTGGGCCGTGATCTCACCGGCACGGCCGCGGCCATTGCGGCCGACGTCTCGCGGCTCGTGCGGCCAAGGATCGCCCTCATGGTGCTGGCCACGGTCGTGGCGAGCATGTGGCTCACCGCCGGCCGTGGCGTCGGTGGCCCGGCGTTGTTCTGGCTGCTTGTCGGAACGACCCTTGTCGCGGCCAGTTCGAGCATCGCAAACCAGATCCTGGAGCGAGATGCCGACCGTCTCATGCCCCGCACCGCCCGCCGTCCGATCGCGGCCGGCCGGCTGAGCGTGCCTCTCGCCGTGATGCTGGCGACCCTGCTCGTGGCCGCGGGCGGCCTGATGATCACGCTCGCCGCAGGCTGGCAGCCGGCCGTCGCGGCCCTGACGACCTGGATTCTCTACGTGGCCGTCTACACACCGATGAAAATGCGGTCGCCTCTGAATACGGCCGTGGGTGCCGTCTCGGGTGCATTGCCTGTGGCTATCGGGTGGCTGGCGGCCGATGGGCCGGGGCGGCTGGCGGCCGGCGACGCGGCTGGCACACTCGCCGTCGCGGCCCTCGCGACCGTGCTCTACCTCTGGCAGTTTCCCCACTTCATGGCGATCGCGTGGCTCTACCGGGGACAATACGCCGCCGCAGGCATGCGGATGCTGACCGTCGACGATCCCAGCGGCCTCCGAGCCGCCGGACAGGCACTCGCCGCAAGCTTGGCGATGGTGCCTGTGAGCCTGGTGTTGGCCGTGCCATCCGGCAGCATCCGGCTGTTTCTGGCAGCGGCGATCGCCTCGCTCGTTTATGCTGTTGCCACGGTTGGTTTCGCCGTTCGTCGCGACGACGCCTCTGCCCGCACCCTGCTGTTCACTTCCCTCGGTTCCCTGCTGGCGTTGCTGACGGCCTCGGTCGTTTTCGGCCCACCGGCTTGATGCTTCCACTCACTTTCAGTCGACCCTTAAGATTGCACCGATCATGAACGCTTCCGCGATCTCCCTCCCGCACGGCCACGACGGCCACTCGCACGGCCACGACGACGGGCATGGCCACTCGCATGGCCACGACGACGGGGGCCACCACGGTCATCTCACGCTGCAATACCAGCCCGGCCTGCCGCTCACCCGCGGCAAGCTGATCATGTGGCTCTTTCTCTCCACGGAGATCATGTTCTTCGCAGCCCTCCTGGGCAGCTACGTCGTGCTCCGGTTTGGCGCCCCGGTGTGGCCGAAGCCCCACCACGTGCATCTCAGCGAACCGATCGGCGCGTTCAACACGTTCGTGCTCATCTGCTCGAGCGTGACGATCGTGCTGGCCTTGGAAGCGGCCCGTGCCAACAAGGCCGGACTCGCCAAGATCTGGATGCTCCTCACGCTCCTGCTTGGCACGCTCTTCCTCGGCGTGAAGGGCTACGAATATCAGGCCAAGTTTTCCCACGGCATCTATCCACAAGCGCCGCGGAGCCGCATCTACGAGAAGCCTGATCTCTACTACGGCTCTGCCGTCCGCGAGCGGCTCGGCGAGCCGGCCATCATCGACAAACTCAAGGAACTCGACGACACGCCGGCCGACAAGCTCACCCCGGAGCAGGTCTCCGCGAGAGCGCGGCTGCAACAGGTCCGCAAGATGGTGGCGAGCCCCGAGCAACAGGCCTTCGATCTGGCGGTGGTGGCCGATCAGGTGATGCCATTGCCGACGGAAGGCCCGGGTGGATCGCATGGTGGTGGAGAGGGTGGAGGACATGGCGGCCATGTCAGCGGCCTCAACGACATCTTCCCGTGGCTCAGGCTGCCCGCCGTCATCCCCGGCGGCAACATGTGGGCCAGCACCTATTTTCTCCTGACTGGCTTTCACGCCATCCACGTGCTGGTCGGACTGATCGTGTTCACGATCCTGCTGGGCTACAAACTCGGCCCCAAAGATGCCGGCAAGATTGAGAACGCCGGCCTCTACTGGCACTTCGTCGATCTGGTGTGGATCTTCCTGTTCCCGCTGCTCTATTTGTTCTGAGGTATTGATGAGCGATCACGACATCCACTCCGCCCATGCTCACGGCCCCATCACCCGGGCTGGCGACATCCCCGAGCATGACGAGCATGATCACAACAGCCACGACCATGGCCATGGCGGCATCGGCAAGTATCTGCTCGTGTTTCTCGCGCTCTGCGGCCTCACGACTATGTCGTTCCTCACCTACTCCCCCTTCTGGCCCTGGCGGGACCAGCCGCACGTCGGCTGGGCATTCATGATGGCGGTGTCGTGCACGAAGGCGATGCTCGTGGTGCTCTTCTTCATGCACGTCTTCTGGGAGGCGAACTGGAAATACGTGCTCACGATCCCGGCCGCCATGATGGCAATCTTCCTCGCCCTCATGCTCGTGCCCGACGTCGGCATGCGGACTCGCATGGTGTCGCAGGAACGGGCCCTTCGCATGGCCCGCCCGTCGGATGTGAGGCTCATGGAACAGGCTGCCGAGTCGAAGGTCCTCGCCGAGCCGGCGGCTCATTAGACCGGTGCCCCTCATGAGTAGCAGCGTCAACCTTCAGCTCCCCGCCGGGACGGCAGAAGTCTCGTCGCGAGGGCGAGGATACGCCCAATGCTCCTCGAGCTTCCGCCGATCCCGGCTCCGCGGGGCGTCTGAACAGACGGTTCGCCGCATCCGTGAGGGGCATGGGCAGCCCCGAACCGTGGCCATCGCTGTGATGCTGCTGCTCATGCTGTTCATGGCTCTCGGCTGCGGCAGGCGGGAACAAACGGTGGCCACCGCGCCGCCGGCCGCCCGTGATGAGGCGCCGCTGCCGGCACCGGAGCGGATGCAGCCGGGCGCCGTTGCCGCGCCATTCACGCTCACCGAACGCAGTGGCAAGCCCTTCGACTCGGCGTCGCTCCGCGGCAAGGTCTGGCTGGCGAGCGTGTTTTTTGCCAATTGTCCCGGCCCCTGCTTTCGCGAGAACCAGGCGCTGGCCGACATTCTCCGGAACATCCCAGACCCGGACTTCATGGTCGTGAGCGTCACCTGTGATCCCGAAAACGACACCCCGGAGTCGCTGCGACGGTATGCCGACCGGTTCGAGGCCGACCCAGACCGCTGGAAATTCCTCACCGGCGACATGGCGACGATCAAGGAGATCGCCAACGGCACCTTCTTGCTGCCTGCTGAGGTAGGCGTGCACTCGGAACGGGGCGTCGTCTTCGATCGGGAGGGCCGGTTGCGAGGCAGCTACCATCTGCTCCAGCCTGACCGCGTGCAACTGCTCGAGAAGCTGATCCGCGATGTGCTCGCGGAGCCGGCCGCAAGGACGCCAGCAAACGCCCCCACCCAGGGAGCTCCCGCCGGATGAATCTCGCCACCGCCGCACACTGGCTGCCCACCGTCAACGCCGCCCTCAACTCACTCGCCACCCTGCTGCTGGCAGCCGGCTGGATCTTCATTCGCCGTGGGAATTGGCGGGCCCACCGGGCCGCGATGATCGCCGCATTCGCGGTGTCGACGCTCTTCCTGGTCTGTTACCTCACCTACCACGCCCTCGTCGGCCACGTGCCGTTCACAGGGCAGGGGACGGTCCGCCTGGTCTACTTTGCGATTCTGCTCACGCACATTCTGTTGGCGGTGACCGTGCCCGTGCTGGCCATTGCCATGTTCGCGCTCGCTGTCCGGGGCCGCTGGGATGCCCATCGCCGTCTCGGGAAGATCACGATGCCGATCTGGCTGTATGTCTCGGTCACCGGGGTGGTGATCTACCTGATGCTCTACCATTTCTACCCCGGCCGCCCGCCGGAGCCTATGATGCAAGAGGTAGGAGCGACGGCTCCCGCCTGATTCCCATCCCCGAACGGGATCTCCCGGGAGGATAGCCCCATGGCCCGCCAGTCATCCCCGCTCGTCTCGCGCCCCCGTGTCGTGCTCCCGTCCGTTGCGAGGCCGTTTCTGACGGTCGCCGTGGCAGCCGCCTGCGTGCTCGTGGCCTGCGATGCGTTTGGCTGCCCGAACTGCAAGGACGCGGTCAACACGTCCGATCCAGATGGGCTCAACGTGGCGCGGGGCTACTTTTACAGCATCCTCATCATGCTGGCGATGCCGTGCACGCTGATCAGTTCGTTCGGTATCTACGTCTGGCGGGAAATGCAGCGGCAGAAGCGGACCGGCCCGACGGCCGTCGAGCAGGCCATCGGTGGTTCTCCCATCACCGCCATGCATGACCGGCCCTCCTCCGAACCCATCATGACTCGATAGCCGTGAGCGAGCACCCTCCAGCAGCGGAGCCGTGGCCAGAACCGGCAGCACTGCCGGTGCCCGATCCGGAGCAGGAACCGCCGAGCGGCCACACGCCCGCCCGCAACTATCTCGCGCGGCCCGAACAGCGGCGGATCTTCTGGCGGTTCATGCCGCCGGCCCTCATCGCCATGCTGTTTCTGGGCTGGGTGGAGCGGAACTGGTTTGCGTCTGCCCCGGCGCCTGTCAGGCCCCAGGTCGACACGAAGGTGGCAGAGGTTCCAGCCGATCCCAATCTGGCCGATGCGATCGTCATCGAGGCGGAGCCCGACCTGTTGCCGGGCGACGCCGATGAATATGGCGCCCCAGTGGATGCGCTCGCCCGCATTCGCGACGACACCGTGTTTCGCGGGGCCGAGGAAGAGGCGTGGTTTCAGATCTGGATGACGCTCCGCTCGACCGACACGCGATCCCTCGCCAATGCGCCTGCACGGCGGGTCAGCTTCACCGAACTGTTTGGCCAGCCACGAAGCTATCGCGGACGGCTCGTGCGGTTCCGCGGCACGCTGCATCGGCTCGAGAAGCTCGCAGCACCGGCCAACCCCTACGACATCAAGGACTACTGGCAGGGGTGGCTGGAGCCGGAAGGTGGACCCGTTTCACCGATCGTCGTCTACTTCCTGCGGCTTCCGGATGACATGCCCCACGGCATGAAGATCAGCGAACCGGTGGATGTGGTGGGCTACTTCTTCAAACGCTGGGCGTATGCTGCCACCGATACCGTGCGGATCGCGCCTCTCGTGCTGGCCCTCGAGCCGACCTGGAAGCCGCGGCCGCCAGGCTCTCCGGCGGGCAATTCGATTGGCACCATCGCACTGGTTACGATGGCGGCGGTCGTCTTCCTGACGATGCTGGGCATCCGCGCCGCGGGGAGCGGTCCCGGCCGGAAACAACCACCCCCTCCGGCTGATCTGTCCGCTACCCTGTCTGACGTGGAACTCTTCTCAACCGATGAAGCCCTGCGGCGGCTGGCAGACTCGGAACGTCTGTCAGACCGGAGCCCTGCGAAAGAACCCCCGTCATGATGATCCTCGCCAGCGGAACGAATGCTTATTCCACCAGCCCGATCCGGCAGCCGTTCCAGGCAGCCTCAGCTGGGCTGCGGGCTGCGATCTGGCTTGCGATCGTGCTCTTGATCGTGGCCGCGACAGCACGGCATTCCTCTGCTGCCGATGCGGAGCCGCCAGCCGCGACGGCGGCCATGCCGTTTGTCGACTATCTCGCCACCTGGAAGATCGACCGTGCCTCCCGCGTGGCGCTTGAGGAGCCCACGGGCTGGAGTCCGGCAAAGCAGGCGATCGCGGTCAAGGTCCTGGCCCGGCTGACGCGAGTGCCGGCCAACCTCGCCGTCGAGTGGAGTGCCGATGCCGTCGACGTCAGCTCGCTCGCCGCCACCCAACGGGTGCAGGATCGGCTCGTGAAGGTCGATGGACGTGCGACGTTCGTCGCGACGGTGCCGCTGCCGGAGGAGGAGTCGGAGGTGGCTGGGCGGCGGCAGTTGGAGATCGTCCGAATCGTGACGGCTGACGGCACCGCCGTGGACGTCCTCGCTGACCACGTGCCAAAGGCATGGCCACGGGCCGTCAGGATCGACGAGCCTGCGGCCTCAGTTGGTCTGCCGCTGTCGGAGGGGCCCGGGCCGACGTCGGTGCCGGGCGCTGACGGTGCCGCGGCGGCTCCCCCGGCCCTCCTGCTCGCGGCTGCGAGCGTGGGCTGGTTTCCACCGACGCCGCTGGGGACGCTCGGCATGGACTACGGCCTCTTCGATTCCGTCGTCGACGGACAGAAACTCGTCGCCGGCGATACCGAGGCCTTCTATGCGTTGCTCGCAGCCATGGGGCGGGCGACGGCGACGGGCATCGCATCGCTCGCTGGGCCGCCCGGCGACATCGTGCCGCTTATCAACCCCGGCGCGGGCTGGTTTGCGAAGCACAGGGGAGATCCGTTCACGGTCGAAGGTGTGGCCCGCCGTGCCACTCGCATTGAAGTGGACGACCCGCTGCGACGACGGCAACTCGGTACCGACCACTACTGGGAACTGTTCGTCTTCGTTCCCACGCCACTGATCGAGGTCCACGGGAAACTGCAGGAGGACTACCCGGTCGTCTGCTGCGTGCGCACGCTCCCCGAGGGAATGCCGACGGGTCAGGAGATCGGCGAACGCGTCCGGGTGTCGGGGTTCGCGCTGAAACGCTATGGCTACCCGCTGCCGGACGTGAAGATTTCGTCGTCGCAGGGCACAGAGGAACAGAAGGGACAGCGGCAGGAGACCGCGCTGCTGGTCGGGCGGGAGGCCAGTTGGCTGCCAGCGCCGAGCCCAACCAAGGAGGTCAACACCCTCGGTTGGGTCTTCCTGTCGATCGCTTCGGTGATCGGCCTGGCCCTGGCTCTGGCCGCCTGGTCGTTCGCCCGTGACACCCGCCGACGCGACCGCCAGGCCCGCAGGGAGCTGCCCGACCGCATCGAACTGCCCTGATTTCCCGCATGTGTTGAGGCTTTCCCGCAGTTTTCGGGCGGGACTTGTCGCCACGGGAGACGGCCGCGACAACAACTGCTCTCACGACTCCTTCGTCTCAAGCATCCCGTTCGAGGAAACACTCCATCATGCGACGAGCAAAGATCTCCATCATCGGTGCCGGCAACGTCGGCGCGACCACGGCCCATTGGTGTGCGAGTGCCGAGCTTGGCGACATCGTGCTGCTCGACATCCCGGCCACGGAAGGAATGCCCGCGGGCAAGTCGCTCGACCTCTTCCAGGCGTCGCCGATCATGGGGTTCGACTCGCGGCTGACGGGCACCACGAACTGGGCCGACACGGCCGGCAGCGATGTGGTCGTGGTTACTGCCGGCATCGCCCGCAAGCCGGGCATGAGCCGCGATGACCTGCTCTCGACGAATGCCAAGATCGTAGGCGATGTCGCCGCCCAGATCCGTGAGTCGAGCCCGCAGGCGGTCGTCATCGTCGTCAGCAATCCGCTCGATGCCATGGTGCAGCGGACGTTCCAGGTGACGGGCTTTCCGCCATCGCGCGTGATTGGACAGGCGGGCATTCTCGACACGGCCCGCTATCGCGCCTTCCTGGCGATGGAGTTGGGCGTGAGCGTTGAGGACATCTCCGCCATGCTGCTGGGCGGTCACGGCGACACGATGGTGCCGATTCCCAGCTGCACGAGCGTGGGTGGCATCCCGGTGACGCAGCTGCTCGCGTCTGACCGGCTCGACGCGATCGTCACTCGGGCCCGCAATGGCGGCGCGGAGATTGTGAGCCTGCTCAAGACCGGGAGCGCCTACTACGCTCCCGCCGCGGCCACCACGCAGATGGTCGAGGCCGTGGTGAAGGACAAGAAGCGGCTCGTGCCCTGTGCGGCTTACTGCGACAAGGAATACGGTG
>CANHYS010000039.1 GCA_947464585.1 Planctomycetaceae bacterium
CAGGCTGTCGTCGGCTCCGCTAAAGAACCGCTCAGGATCAGTCTCGCGGGCCGGTGGCAGCGGCTGGGACCCAAGCACGCGGACCTCCCGTGGCAACACCGGTGGCGAGAAGCCGCCCGGATCGATCATGCCGTTGATCTCGATCTCGTCGCCCACGTGGACAGCGTCTGGGATGACGTCGCCGGCCCACACGCCGCGCTCCCGAGCGAAGCCGAAGTTGACATAGATGCCCGCGGTGTCGTCTTGGAGGACGATACTGTTGACGTCCCGGAGCGTCACCACGCCGCGGATTCGAATGGGCGGATTGGTCGCAAGCTCCGCGACGGGGAGCGACCGCACCTCAGCGATCGGCTGCACGTCAGCGGCGGTGCCTGTGCTCATGTCGGCGGCCGGCGATGAACTCAGGCCGCACCATGCACCAGTACAGGCGAGGATGACCACGCCGAGCCTGCGCAACGTCCTGGAATCTCTCGTCCCGATCATGGACTCTTTGCTCTCCCGGAGCCCTGATCGTAGCCTGTTTTTGCACGGGTTGCCCCCGTCGGCGTCGGCTTTCGGGCCAAAAGGTGACAGTCACCTTTTGGCCCACGGACAAGTTGAGCACTTGCCACCACGGGGGGCCGCGCATCCCGTGCCGATCAGGAGTGGCTGCGTCCCCTTTTCATGTCACGTCGGTCATTTCGATTCGACCGCGACCGTCACTGGCTTGGAGTCGGCTACGGCGGTGACGGAGAGCCCTGAGGTGTTGGCCGACGTGAATCGCTTGTGAATACCCGAAGGGATGTAGGTCGGCCGTCCGCTTGCGGCGTCTGGAGGTCGCATGCCGGAGTTGTCGTTCACGGCCACGTCGTAGTCTCCCGGCACGAGGAACACGCTGAAGGCACCGTCTGCAGCAATCCCCGCTGAACCATTGGCGGTGCCTTGCTTGGCGGCGAAGTTGATGTAGCCGCCGTTCAGGGGCTTGCCGTCACAGGTGACGTTGCCGGTGAGCTTCACCTTGCCTGCCGGCGTTCCCGGGCCGCAGCCCACGAGCAGAAGGCCGGTCACCAGAGAGGCACCCAAGAGGAGCCACCGACCGCTGTCAGAGCCACATCTGTGCGGAATCCGATTCGCAGACACGGTTTTAATCATGTTGCTCGTGTTGGCCGTGTTGGTCATGGCATTCTCGCCGACTGGCCGTCGGCACGACCGCCGAGGTAGTTGTAAACCACGAAGTCGGTGCTGTCAGTCAGAAAGGCCACCGAGCCGTCGGCCATTGCAAACGAGGCGCCGCCTTGGTGATAGCTGCTGGCGCCGGGCGGATAACTGTACTGAGCGTTGGGGTCTACGAAGCTTCTCGTTGTGCTGTTGATGTACGTCCCGGTCTGAAAAGCGCGCCAGAGCCCGCTAAAAACGCCTCCCGTCAAAAACTGCTCGCCTTTTCTCTCGCCGATCAGGATCGTCCCGCTCAGCCCGTCGGTCACGTCCTTGAAGCGGGCTTGGAATTCCGAACCCCCGCTGAAAATCCCAGGAGTGCTTGCAGCATCCTGGCGGAACGCATACGAGCCCGCAGCGGAGCAGTAGCTATTGTTAGAGGCACAGTCATAGCCACGATAATCGAAGTTCTGTGGCCCTGCGCAGGCAGCGTAGCATTCGACGGGCGTTTGGCTGATGCCGTACCAGCCGTCCCAGTCGAAGGCCTTTCCGGCGCGCGGGTCCTTATTTGTCATCTGCAGCATGGTTGCGAAGGGATTGCTCGGACACTCCTGCGCGGGCATCCGCTTTCCTCGAAGCTTTGTCTGGTTCGTGCCGTCGTCGAGGTTCTGGTTCGAACTGAGGCTGCTGTAGATGTCGGCCATCTCGATGAATGGCATTGCGTCGACCATCCAGGTCCGGCCGGGCCAAGTGGCTCCGCCCCGCCAATCTATGGCAGAACCGTTCCATCTGGCCATGTTGGTCGCAAACGGGAGCTTGCCCTTGGCGTCGTGGACGTTGTGGAGGGCAAGTGCCAACTGTTTGATATTGTTGGTGCAGGTGCTCCGCCGGGCCGACTCGCGGGCCGCCTGGACAGCCGGGAGCAGCAGACCGACGAGCGTGCCGATGATCGCGATCACGACCAGCAACTCGACAAGCGTGAAGGCACCCCGGCGCCGCGGGACGCTTCCTCCGCACCGTTGGCTCCTCTGGCTCTTGATGGCCGACTGCACTGCGGCAGAGCCGCGATCGCGGTTCGTGTGCATGTTAACCTCCTCGTAGGTGTTGCCGGCAGGGCTGATCTGGCCCGGGCGGCTCGTTTCTCGTGGGGACCGGACTCCAGCGGGGCTTCTCCGCCCCAGCTAACCCCAACCTAGTGCCAGCCCCGGAGGCCCGCTATTGGAGGAAACTCCAATACGCGGGTTTTCCCGAACCTCGAAAAAGGCCAGTCGCTGCGGCCTCCCGCTCAGCGGATCGACTCCAGCCGCACATTGTCCACATGGAACGACGTCCCGGGCTGGCCGGAACTGCTGATGCCAAGCCAGGTCAGGCGACTGAAGTCTGGATGCAGGTAAGGGACGCCCTCGAAGGCCTGTTCCGGCTGCCCGGCGGGTGTGAGGGAAAGGCGATACGCGGTGGCGGCTGGACGGCCCTCGCCGCCCAGGTCGAGTTGCACTTCGACGTGCAGCCAGGTGCCCAGCGGCGTTTTCTTGAGTTCCTTGCCGGCGACCACGACGGCGCCGTCGTCTCGGAACAGGATGCTGGGGCCCTCGCGGTACTCCCCATTGTGGGGCAGATAGCCGCGCAGCCCCACGTGAAACTCAGCGGGCCGTTCGGTAGAGTTCAGCAGGTCGCACGAAAACCTCACCCTTCCCCTTTCAAACGGCCGCACACCCTGGAAGAGGTGCGGCTCCCAACCGTGCTTCAGGCCGTCGGCATCGGTGATCTTCAGGCTCCGGCGGCCGGATGCGGCTGTCTCGTCGGACACTTGGATCAACTCCGGCCGATTGGAGTCGAAGCAGGTAAACGTCGTGGGCGATGTGCCCACGGCAGCGGTCTCGAAATCCTCGATGAACGGCCGGGCCGCCGGAGCGGGCGGCGGCGGGGGCAGCGCAACCACCGGCGGACGCTGCACGCGGCGGGGGCCGGCGACCCACGTCGGATCGCCGTAGAGGCCGACCTCCGTCGTCACGATCGGCTCGAAGCCCATCGTCAACGCGGGCGACTCCGGCAACAGGCGGAAGTCGCGATGTGCCGCGTCGGCAAACCGTGGATC
This sequence comes from Planctomycetaceae bacterium, assembly GCA_947464585.1. The sequence goes on from CANHYS010000039.1 coordinate 3,230, forward strand.
GGCGATCTGCGAGTCTTTGTCCCGGCCGGTCGCCTGCCACTGGGCGAAGGTCACGCCCGAAAACAACGGCTCCTTGCCCGAGAGGTCCCAGTAGAGGTTTCGGCTGAATTCGGTCTTCGTCCTCAGCGGGCTGTGGTGATCAGAGGTCGCCTGCCCCTTGTCCGACAGCACGATGTTGTGGTCGAACGTGTAGGACAGATGCTCCTCGGGCCGGGAGCAGCAGATCGGATCGCGGCCGGCAAAGGCAAAGATGTTGTTCCGCACCGTGTTGCCCTTGCCGTAGTGTTGCGTGAAGGCCGCCGCGCCGACGTCGTACACGATGTTTTGTTCGACCAGGATTTCCGACGAGCCTTCGTCCAAATAGATGCCGCAGCCCCCGACCGGCATCAGCGGCGTGGGCAGGACGTCATGCACAACGTTGTTGCGGATCACCGTGCCGGGGGAGATGCCCAGCGTGTAGATGCCGCCACCGTCGCTGAAATAGCCGTTGCAGATGTGGTGGACGTGGTTATGGGCGATCAGGTTGTGGTGTGCGGTGCTCAGCGCATAGCCCCATGAATGGCCGACCGAAATACCGATGTGGTGGAAGTCGGAGATCTCGTTGTGCGTCACCTGGTTGTGCGACGCCTTGCCGATCCAGACGCCCTGGCTGCCGCGGAAGATGGCGGAGCCATCGTGCACGAAGCAGTTGTCGACGATGTTTCTCTGCACGGCCGTCTCTGGCGTATCGCGGTAGGCCCGAGGGCCGATGAAGATCGCGCTGCCGGCCAGGTCGTGGATGTGGCAGCGTCGCAGCACGTCGTCGCTGCAGCCGCTGTCGAGCCAGAGGCCGTTCTCGCCAGTGTGAGCGAACTCGCAGTCCTCGAACGCCGCATGCCGCAGGCCCACGGCCTCGACCATCGCCGGCCGCTCGGTGGCCCCCTGCTGATCCTCCTTCATATCGGCCGCGAGCCGGCAGTCGGTGTGTTGGAAGGAGATTCCCTGGAAACGAACGTGTTCGACGTATTGCTTCTCCGCCGGCAGCCCACGAAAGGCGAGCAGTGTCTGAGGCACCACGGGTGCAATCACCTCCGCCTGCGTCATGTCCTCGCCTGGCAGCGGCCAGTACGACAGCACGCCGGTCCGCCGGTCCAAATACCATTCGCCGGCCGCATCAAGTGCTTCCGGAACGTTTTCGAGGTGGTAGCGGGTGTTGTATTCCCACCAATAGCCGATCGGCCACGTGGACGGCGGCGCGAGCCGCACGATGCGCTCGGCCTCTTCAAGCTGCGTGATGAAATGAATGGAGGTCGTCCACGAGTGATACAGGCAGATCAGGGCATCGGGCTGACTTGCGAGCTGCGGCTGCAGGTCGCCTTCGCGATAGATAAATCCGCGTTTGGCGACGATGTTTGGGTCAGACCACTTCTCCCGGTCGAACGGCGCAAGGATGCCCTCGCTGTAGAGGTATCCTTGGTTTGGCGTGCGGGCGCGGGTGCGGCGGTGTCCATCGACGAAGAGCTGGTGGAAGTACCACGTGCCGTCCTTCACCTCCGGCACCGTTGTCTGCCAAACCGATCCCTCCCCCTTGGCCCAGCCTCGGAGCGTCTTTCCGCCCGAGATCACTGGCCGCTCCCCGGCGACGGCGGCGTAGGTGATCGGCGCCGTTTCGATGCCCGAGTCAGCCGGAGAAAATTCAATGGTCTGGCCCACGGAGTAGACGCCGCCGCGGAGCCAGACCGTCACCGGCCCGCCAAGCGGCCCGGTCGCTTTCAGCGTGCGGATTTCGTCGCGGGCCCGCTGGAGCGTGGCAAAGGGCCCATCCGTCTTGCCCGCGTTCGGCTCCTTCAATGTCCCTGACCACGCATCATTGCCGGTGGGGGCGACGAAGTATTCCGCCGCCGCCGCATGCACGGCGTGCATGAGCAGCGCCATACCGAGGAAAAGCCCGATGAGTCGGCACATCGTAAACGGCGTCTGTGAATACATGCGGATACTCCGGGGAGCACAAAGAAGTTGACTATTCTTCATGAACGTTTGAAGGGCTCCATCCAAGCCCGCAGCGCAAGCAAGGGAATACGCGACGCCTGCGCATCCCGTGCCGAACAGGACTGGCAGCGTCCCCTTTTCATGTGTCGGTCAGCGACTCGTCACGGTGCCGGTGTCGACTGCTTGTCGAGTTCGGCAAGGGTTCGCTGGGCAATGGCTTTCACTTCGGCGGGGCTTCTCATCGACTTCTCGATCTGCGTGAACGCCTCGCAGAGGACGCCATTCGGATCGGCGTTCTTTGACCGCAATTCTTCCCGCAGTAGTTCGAAGCCCATGAACTCGCTGCCGACCGGGTTGCCCGCGGCGTAGCCCTCGAGCATCTTCCTGGCCCGCTCGAGCGGCGTGAACTCCTTGGCGGGGATGACCTTTTCCTTGTATCCCTGACTGCACCCGGTGCCGATCGTCATGCTCATGGCGGCGATCAGGATGCCCAACAACATTGCCAGCGGCGATGCGTTGGTCCGAGTCGTCGTGGAATGCGGCATTCGCCTCGCCGTGTCGTCCTTGATCGCCATTGAGAGTCTCCAGCCGCGTCAGAAATCGGTCGACACGCTACCCGCGTCGTTGCGGCCACCCAGCCGCTGGTAGACGACGTAGTCGATTTCGTTGGGGATGAAGAGCACGGCCCCGTCGCACATCCCCGCCGTCACGCCGCTGCCATGGGCACTCCGGGCGGGGTAGACCCCATCGCCCCCAATGATCCACGCACCGCTGGACGCCGACGTGCTCGTGGGGTATCTCCAGTTTGGCGGGGCGACGGTGTTGTAGCTTGTCGAATGAAAGCTGTTCTGGCTCCACATGTCGCCATTGTTGCTGCGGTGGCCGCTGGCGGCACCACCGTCCATGGCTGCCTGCGCGGCGGCACCGAGCGCGTCTACCTGCGATTGGGGCGGCATGACGGGCGTCGTGATCGATGACGTCGGAACCGAATTGAGCATGTCGCGGGGAAAGGTGAAGGCGGCTGAGCTGTTGTCGCCGGTAAGGATTTCAGACAGGAGAATCGTCTTGCTCAGGCCATCCGTGACCGAACTGAGCTTCGTGTTCTTGCTCCGCTGCACCGGGCCGTTCATGGCCGCGTTGTCCCAGTAGAACGTGGAGCCGGTGTTCCACGCATAGTTCACGCCGGGAGTCACCACGACCGCGTCGGAGGGGCAGCGGAAGCCTGGCACTCGTCTCAGGCTGATACTCTTGTTTCTGTTGGTCGGCAGGCTCGGGTCGTCATGGGACGCACTCGGACCATCGACCCAATTCTTCACCTGATAGCCGGCGATAACGTCACCGCCCTCGATGAATGGGAGCACCGAACAGTGCAATGCCGACCAGTACAGAGACGCGCTCGCCGATGACCACCACATGCTTCCGGTCTGCACGTATCCGGCTGCCAGAAACGACGCCTGAGACTGTGTGCTCGCGAGATTCTGCATGCCGAGTGCCATCTGCTTGACCCGGTTCACACAGTCCGAACGCCGGGCCGACTCGCGAGCCGCCTGAACGGCAGGCAGCAGCAGGCCCACCAGCGTGCCGATGATTGCGATCACGACCAGCAGCTCGACCAGAGTAAACGCACCCCGGCGATGCGGGCCGCGGCTCCCGCCCCGGTGGCTTTCCATGACCGACTGCACGGCGGCAGCTTGGCTTTCGTGGCTCGTGTTCATCCTTGACTCCTGATAGGGGTTGCCGGCCGCAGTGCTCCGGCCCAAATGCCTATTTTCCCGCGGGTTTGGACGACTGTGCGTAGGTTCTCCGCCGCCCTCTACCTTGATTTCTAGCCCCGGTGCCAGCGTCTGGCTATTGGAGTTTCCTCCAATAGCCGCCGTTTTGGTCCCGGCGAGACTCCAATATGTCGGTGCGGGCCAGCTACCGTTGCACGGCCAGCAACATGGATCGACACTTTGCGACCAAGAGGTTCTCGATGCGTCAGCCCACCGCCCTCCGCCGCAGCACCCTCGCGGCCCTGTTTCTCGGCCTGACGGCCGCCTCGTTTGGCATTGGTGGCACGTCCCCAGCTGCCCCTGCCCACGCCGCCGACGTCTTCGTCACTCCCGCCGGCAACGACGCAGCCGATGGAACGGCTGAAAAACCCGTGGCCACGCTGCGGCTGGCGCTCGACCGCGTCCGTGCGATCCGGGCGGCCGAGCCTGGCCGCGATACACCCATCGAGGTCGAGCTGGCCGACGGCAGGTACGAACTGGCCCAAACGGTCGAAATCACCCGGGAAGACTCGGGCACGGAGCGGTCGCCGACCGTGATTCGAGCTACCGCCGGCGGCCGGGCCGTGCTCAGCGGTGGCCGGGCCGTGAAGGAGTGGCTGCCCGTCACGGAGGAGGCCGTCGTGGCGCGGCTCGACCCGGCCGCCAGGGGCCACGTGGTACAGGCCGATCTCAAGGCCCTCGGAGTCGCCGACTACGGTGTGATGAGCGGTGGATTCGGGCTGAATGGCGGGCCAGGGCTCGAGCTCTTCCACAACGACACTCCGATGACCGTGGCCCGCTATCCGAACAAGGGGTTTATCAAGATCACGGAGGTGCTTGGGCCCACGCCGGTCGACATCCGCGGCACGAAGGGCTGCCGGGAAGCGCGGTTCCAGACCGACGACCAGCGGGTGGCACGCTGGGCCGCCGAGCCGGCCGGCATGGTGCTCGGCTACTGGTTCTGGGATTGGGCGGAGCAGCGGCAGCCGATCGAGTCGATCGATGCCTCGGGCCTTGTCCTCACGCTCAAGGAGCCTTTTCATGGCTACGGCTATCGCAAAGGACAGTGGTTCTACGGTTTCAATCTGCTCTGCGAACTCGACACGCCGGGCGAGTGGTATCTCGACCGCGATCGGGGAATCCTCTATTTCTGGCCACCGACCGCGGCGGGGACGGGCACGAGCGTGGTGTCGGTGCTCGGCAGCCTCGTGACGGCGAAGGACGCCTCCCACGTCGTGCTCCGTGGCCTCACGTTTGAGGCGGCGCGGGGCAAGGGTGCCGCGATCTCCGGTGGCCGGGCCGTCACCGTCGCAGGCTGCATCTTTCGCAACCTCGGCGGCACCGCGGTGAGCGTCTGGGGCACCGGCCATCGGGTGACCGGCTGCGACATCTCGAACACGGGCGACGGCGGCATCAGTCTCGGTGGCGGCGATCGGAAAACGCTCACTCCGGGGGGCAACACCGCCGACAACAACCACATCCACCACTATAGCCGCTGGAACCGCATGTATCGCAGCGCCATCGCCATCGACGGCGTCGGCAACCGGGCCGCTCACAACCTCATTCATCACGCGCCGCACATCGCCATTTCATTCGGCGGCAATGATCACGTGCTGGAGTTCAACGAGATCCATGATGTGTGTGAGGAGTCGAACGACGCGGGTGCCGTCTACTGCGGCAGGGATTGGACCTGCCGCGGCAACCTGATCCGCCACAACTCTTTCCACGACATCACGGGCTTCGAGGGGAAGGGCTGCGTGGGCGTCTATCTCGACGACCAGTTTTCCTCGGCGCGGATCGAGGGCAACCTGTTCCGGCGTGTGACCCGCGCGGCCTTCATCGGAGGCGGCCGCGACAACGCCATCGTCAACAACGTCTTCGTCGACTGCACGCCGGCGGTGCATGTCGATGCGCGGGGCCTCGGCTGGGCGGCCTTCCAGCGGGAATCGCTCATGAAGCGTCTGGCGGATGTGCCCTGGCAGGGAGAGCCGTGGAAGTCGCGGTATCCGGAGCTGAGCGGCCTCGACGCAGATCCCGGGCAGATGACGCCGGCGGGCAACGTGATCGAGCGCAACATCCAGTGGCGCGGCAAGTGGGACGCGATCGAAGCGAAGGCCGGCGCATTCCTCACGCTCCGCAACAACCTGCTGGGGATGGATCCGTCATTTGTTGACGAGAAGAATGGGAATTTCCAGTTGCGAGATGATTCCTTCGCGCTCAGGATGGGCTTCGAGCGAATCCCACTCGACAAGATCGGCCTGCGCGTGGACGAGTTTCGGCCGTCGCTGCCGGCACCGTGAGGAACGTTGATACGATGCTGGAGCCGGAGCCAGATGCCCCTGGAGAATGCACATCATGTCCGAGAGCCGTTCAGAGGATCGTTCGAGCCCCGTGCTTCGCCGGCGGTTTCTCGCCGCCGTGTCGGCGGCCGCTGCGGCGCCGCTCGGCGCGACCTGCGGCTCGCCTTCGGCTGCGGCGGGAGAGCCTGTGCCACCCGGCCTCTTTCGTGAGCCGTCGCAGGACCTGCCCCTCGTCGAGGATGCCGATGTGATCGTCTGCGGTGCCGGGCCGGCGGGTGTGACGGCAGCGATCTCCGCCGCCCGTGCCGGCGCCCGCGTGCGGCTCTTTGAATGGCGCGGCTGCCTCGGCGGCGTTTGGACGGCGGGCCTGCTCGGCTACCTGCTCGACTTCGACAAGACGGGATTCGCCACCGAACTTGCGAGCCTGCTGGCAGCCCGGGGCCTGCGCCGCGGGGACGGCCGTTCGAGCTTCTGCTATGAGCCCGAGGGCATGAAGGTGGTGCTCGAGGAACTCTGCGGCAAGGCCGGGGTGACGATTCAACTGCACACACGCGTGGCCGCGGCATTTCGTGATGGCCGCCGGCTCCGCACGGTCG
>CANHYS010000040.1 GCA_947464585.1 Planctomycetaceae bacterium
CAATGGTCCCCGTCACGATCGGCCGGAGTTGCGAGGTCGGCAGGGCGGTCAGGCTGACGGAAAATTGCGACATGGCGGCCGCAATGGCGACGGCCACGGCGATGAAAAGATTGTGGCCGGAGGTCCCGAAACTGTCTGGCGAGAGTTTTTCGGCCGCCAGAATTGATCCGAGCACGATCACCCCGCCGACGATCGATGACAGCGCCGAAACGGCCAGGCCGTTGAAAAGTTCCGCCCGTGCTTCTCCTTCCCTCGCCTGCTCCAGGGCCCGGCTGAGCCGGACAACCAACACCCCGCTCACGTTCATGTCGGCCATCGAACCAACGGCTGCCAGGGCCGTCAGCCCCAGCCATGTGCCATATCCGACATCGCCAAGATAACGGATCGCCATCGGCACGATCGCCAGAGAACAGAAGATCAACGAGGCCGTCGCCAGATAGCTGCATGCCAACGACGCGATGACGCTCACGTGCCGCGACATCAGGACTCCACACCGGTGGTTGCTGCCGCAGGGCTACCCAAGTGATTCAAGAAACTCATGAACCGCTCTGCGGCCCGCGTGGCAGAGATCTGCCCAATCGCATGGTCATGAATGACAACGCGGTCTCGCAAGCCCATTGGCCCTCTTGCCATCGCGTCTACCAGCGCCGTACTCAGCGCCGCCGCACTGTCTGTCTGCACTACGCTGCCTAGCCGTACGGACGATACGAGCATCGCCGCACCACACGCTGCGGTGCAGATCACCGGCGTGCCGGCCGCCAGAGCCTCGTTGACCAGCGTGCCCCAGCCATCAAACCGGCTCGGCAGGACAGCACAGTCGGCCTGCGCCAGCGCCGACCGCACGGCGTCGTTGGAGACCACGCCATGAAAGACGACCCGTTCGGCAAGCCCAAGGCTGCGGACCATGTGGTCGAGCCGCGGACGCTCCGGTCCGTCGCCGTAGCAATCGAGCCGCCAGCCGGTCGCGGGGAGTTCGCCGCAAGCCCGCAGGAGCAGGTCGATTCCCTTGCGATGAATGAGCTGGCCTGCGGAGATGAACCTGGCAACGCCGACTGACGTGCGATCGGCAGTCGCATTGGCAAGCGGTGGCACGTCAAGAAAATAGCCAAACGGCACGATCTTCTCTTTCGGAAAGCCGATCCGGCTGAAGAACTCGCAGCCCACTCCCCCGATCGCCAGCACGAATGCAAACCGGCGGGCCCAGCGGGCCGCGAGCACCCTGCCCCGGAGCCGCTTGAGCCAACCGGTCTGCCACGGCTGCTCGGGAGCCTCTGAAAAAATCGCCAGCCGGGCGGGAGTCGGGGCGAGCCTGCGGAAGCCGGCCCAGACCAGCGGGTGGGAGAAGAAACCGGAAAACACGTGGAGCGATGCGGCGGTCGCATGTGCCGCCAAGGCGGCGTGATTGGCCGGTACGGATATGTCTACGACCTTCAAGTGCTTGTGGCGGGGCCTTTGCCAGCCCTGTGCTGATCGCTCCGGCGGCAGATCCCGCTCGACGCCGAGGATCACTTCCACTCCATAGTCAGCAGCGCACCGCTCAGCGACCGCTTCCAGAAATGCTTCCTGGTGCGGACTGGCGATCGGCTGCCAGAAGATGATGGTCGCTCTCGGTTCCAAGAATGATTCGCCCGCATCAGCGGATCAGCGGGCCCACCCGGCCGGGAGTGCCGTAGATGATCGAATCGGGCGGAGCGTCCGACAGCGCACACGAATTGGCGCTCACCTTGCTGCGGTCACCGATCCTTCTGCCCGGCCCGACCGACGCGTGCAGCCCCATGAAGACGTCGTCGCCTATGTGGGCATTGCCGCCGAGCGTGGCATACGGGGAGAGCACGGCATAATCCCCGGCCGACGCATCGTGGCCGAGCGAGGAGTGATAGTTCATCAGCACGAAGGCCCCGACCCGGGCCGAATCGCTCACGATTGCATACGGGCAGATGATGGAGCCCTCGTCGATCACCGCTGTGGGGGCCACGATGGCCGTTGGGTGAACCAACGTCAAGAAAGTCGCCCCACGCGACTTCAATGACTCGGCCACCTGTCGGCGCACGATCGGAATGCCGATGGCAAGCAACAGGGCGTCGCCGGCCTGCGGTTCGTAGCGGTCTGGATCGGCGATGATCTCCAGGCTGCCGTCATGACATGTGAGTCGATCGCGTTCCGCAGACAGGAAGCCGGCAATCCGCAACGATTGCTCGGGCCAGGCGTCGCGGGCCCAGTGCAGGACTTCGCGGCCAAAGCCCCCGGCGCCGACGATGATGATCCGAGAGACCGCAGACGGTTCACTCCTCTCCACGGTCCGACGCGAAGTCACGACGCCAGCCTCCTCCGACGCGCACCAGCCGTGGGTAGGCGCGGACTCCGTTCCTCTGGGTGACACCATGGGCTGCTGATTTTTCACTGTTTTTCCGGCACCAAACCCGAGCATACCCAGCTTTTCACAAACACACCCCAAGCCAGTACGACCATTCCGTTCGGTGCGTGGTCGTAGCGCGGCCGGTTATGCCGATTATCCGGCGGTGGTATCGCGATCGGCCGCGTTGACGGGCCAGATCTCGGTGCAGTTCCGGACGAAAATCCCGTACTCCCTCGCCGGAATGAAGGCATGCTGCCCGCGAGTGACGAGGACGAGAAAGCAGAAGGTGAACACGAGCGCGATGATCTGCACGAGAAACAGGAGCACGGTGCCGCCGATCGTGGCGGCCCAGCCCGACACCGCATAGCCGGTCGTCAGCCGCACGAGCGCCATGACCAGCATGACGGCGGCAGTCATCAATCCGGCAATCAGCGACGCAATCAGGAGTCGCGTGCCGATCCGATCAGAAAAGACCGACAGCGCGCTCAGGCCGTGCGTCACCAGAGCCGGAAAGTTCATGCTGGATGTGCCCGCAAGCCGCTGGGCACGACGTGTCGGGACGAACGCCTTCGGCTGGCGGCTGGCATAGACCGCGGCGGCATAGTGGTTCCACATTTCAGGCGACACGCACAGGCTCTCCAGGCACTCCCGGTTCATGACGCTGAAGTTGCCGACACGCACCCGATGCCCTACCAGAACCCAGTGTGCCATCCGGTAGAGGGCGTAGAAGAACGAAAACACCATGCCCTCGGAACGCTTGAGCCGTTCCGCGAAAACGATCCGCACGGCAGCGTTTTCCCGCAGTTCTTTCAGCAGGCGTGGAATGTCGGCGGGTGCGTCCTCGCCATCGCCATCCATCACCATCACCCGCTCGCAGTCACACGAGTCGGCGAGAAAGCAGAGCCCGATGCAGATCGCCCGCTGATGGCCGACATTGCGTTTGAGCCGCAGGACTCGCACCGTCTGAATACCGTTCAGGGAAAGGTCCCATGACCGCGGTGATGCCGATGTCGAACCGTCATCGACCAGCAGCACGTCGGCCGGAACACCGCTCGCGCGGAGCTGCTCGTCCACGAGGGGCAGAAGCAGCGACACCGACTCCCAGTCGTTGTAGAAAGGAATCACGATCTGGAGGCTCGCGTAGGCAGACATGCCAGACCGATTCGCTGCGGTCTGGAACGTGGAGAAACCGTTGGTCATGCCGCAGAGCCCCCGTCGACCGTGACGACCTGACCAGTAATGAAGGCGCCCTGCCGACCTGCCAGAAACTCGATCGCTCCCACGACATCAGCCGGCACACCCAATCGCCCCAGCGGTGTGCGTCGGACAATTCGGGCCCGGTTTGCCTCCGAGAGCGATGAAGAGAGATCAGTTTCCAGAAATCCCGGCGCGACGGCGTTGACGCGAATGCCCCGGGGCCCCAGTTCGCGGGCCAGACTCCGTGCGAAGCCCTCCAGGCCGGCCTTCGTCGCGGCGTAGACGGCGAGGCCGGGCGAGCCTCGCGACGCGACCACCGAAGACACGACCACCACCGACGGGCCATCGGCCGCGGCCCGATCGTTGCCGACCGGACGGACGAGCATCTGCCTCACACACTCACGGACGAGCACGATCGAGCCCCGCAGATTCACGTCCAGCATCGCGTCGATCTCATCATCGCGGACGGTGGCGACCACGCCCTCGTGGGCCACGGCCGCATTGGCGATGCAGTGGTCGATCCCACCGAAGCGGGCGGCGGCACGAGCGACGAATCCCCTGATGGCGTCGGCATCGGCAGCATCGAACCGCTCAGTATGGAGCCGATCGGCATGGATGGCTGCAAGCGACTCCAGCGTTGCGGAGCCCGAACGAGAAAACGTGGCCACGCAGTCACCTCGCTCGAGCAATCGCTCGACGATTGCCAGCCCCAGACCACGCGAGCCGCCGGAAATGATCGTGGTATGGGGCATGGGCTGAGGCGGCAGGCGGTGCCCGACGCTGCGAGCGACGAGGGACGGATCAGGCCTGGCGGCGGGGCACCTTGCCCGCCGGGTTCGTCGCGATCTTTCGCACGATATCGAGGATGCGTGGGACGCTGTGCGGCTCCAGGCCGCCACGGCAGGCGGCGAGCGCCGCAGCGCGGATGCTTTCGGGCGATGTGTTCGCGGGCAACGGATCGGCAAGCACAGCCTCCGCGGCCACGAGTTCGCCGGTGATGGCGCTGGGCATCCCATAAACGCGGGCATCTGCAATTCCCGGCACGGCGCGGAGCAATTCCTCGACTCGCCGCGGAAACACCTTCGCCCCGCCCACCACGATCACGTCGCTGCGACGGCCGGTGAACTCATACCGATCGCCCCGCTTTTCAACGAGGTCGCCCGTCGCCACTTCGGCCGTATCCCGAGAGAGTTGGACGAGCAGTTCGCCGTCGCGACGCATTCCGAGCCGGGCACCACCCGCCAACGACCGGCCCAGCCAGTTGGCCGGAAATCCGGCAAGCCCGTCGGTCACGCGAAACACCTCGCCCAGCTCCGTCGTCGCATACACCTGCGTGATCTTGGCATCCGGAAATGCCGCGCGGGCCTGCTCGAGGAGTGGCCCGTCCGCCGCCTCGCCACCGAGCGTGATCCGGTCGAGCCGTGCCTGCGCCAGCAGCGATCGGTCGCCCGACGTCAGCAGCCGTCGCAGCAGCGTGGGCGTCGCTGGCAGGACCGTGGCCTGTTCGTCAACGATCGCCCGGAGCACCGCATCGGGATCGCGTGACGCCGGCACGACCAGCCGGCCGCCCGTGAGGAGCGACTGCAGCCAGACCTGGATCCCCGCCCACCGCGTGGCGTCGTAGACCAGAATCCATCCCAGCCCGTGCCACTGCTCGGCCAGCCGTGCGGCTGCGAGGAGCGAATCCCACGAATGCTCAACCAGCTTGGGTGGGCCGCTCGTGCCCGACGTGGCAACCACCACCTGCGTGGCCACTGCCTCGAACTCCCGCCTCTGGCCGCCCGGCTCGGCCGCGATCGACAGGGAGTCGTCGATGGCGACCCAGTCGCGGAGTTCACCGCTCAGGTCGCGGGAGTCCTCGGCGAGGAATGCCACGGGCACGTGCTGCCTGCCACACGCGGCAGCGATGACGACGAGCGACTCCACTCGCTTGGCCCGCGCGACGATGCCCACCGGCCGAACCTTGTCGAGGTCGGCTTCGAGTTTCGTGATCGCGGCGGCCAGCGTGGCATAGTCGATCATACGGCTGGAATCACCCCCGGCTCCGGCGACGATGGCCGTGCGATCGGAAGACTGGCGGGCGACCTCGGAGATCGCGAACGCGAGCCGGTCTTCGGCCGGCGCATCGGCAAGATGGCTGGGGGATGTTTGCGTGTTTGTGTTCATTTGAAACTGGCTTCCTCAAAGGTTCCGCCTGCCCCGATAATAAGGAATGACACGGAGAAAGGCACGTTCAGGGTTGGCCTGGCGAGGGCCGAAAAGGGGCGAATTGACCGTAGATGCCCGCCAGATCAGCCACCGTCCGGATCGCAGGGCGAACCGTGCCCTCGACAGGGGCCCGGACCGGAGCCCGGAAGGGATCGACACCCAGGGACCGTTCCAAAAGCACGACCGTCTGGGCCAGATCGAGCGAATCGAGGCCGATGTCGGCGACCAGCAGCATCTGCGGCTCCACGGCGGCCGGTTCCCGGCCGGTGTCGCGGAGCACCTGCCGGATGGCGGCAACAACGGCGGCCGTGATCGAATCGATCTCGACTGTCATGGGCGAAACTCCTGCATCGTGGCTGATCCCGGGGCGGAGACTCCCCGCCCGGTGACCGCCTGCCACACGACTTGAATGGCAGTGGAACCGATGATCCAGAGGTCCACGAACGGCCAGTACCAGTGGCCCAACATATCGACGTAGTGCGCGTCGTACTCCAGCCGTTCGGGCCAGTCCACCCCATTCCGACCATGGATCTGCGCCCACCCGGTCAGGCCCGGCCGCACCCGCAGCCGCATGCCCTGCCGCGGCGAGTACCGCGGCACGTAGGTCAGCGGCAACGGCCTGGGCCCCACCACGCTCATGTCGCCCACCAGCACGCTGACCAATTGCGGGAGTTCGTCGAGGCTCGAACGCCGCAGAAACGTCCCGAAGCCTCCAAGCCGCTCCGCATCGGGCAGTGGCCGGCCGTCGGCGTCGACCGCCTGCCGCATCGATCGGAACTTGAGAATCCGGATCGGCCGTCCATCCTTGCCGGCCCGCATGTCGACGAAGAACACAGGCCGTCCCATCACCACCCTCACGGCGATCCACACCGCCGCCAGCACCGGCACGAGCAACACCAGTGCCGTCGCCGAAAGCACGACATCTCCCAACCGCTTGAGGAATGGAAAACGGATCATGCGGCCACCCGGGAGCACCGTCGTTCCGCGATCATCACGAGTGCGATCAACACGGTCGCCACCACCAGCGGTGTGACCGCGGCCACCTGATCCGCTGCCTTCCGCACCGCTGGATCGAAGAGCGGCACTGCCGCGATCGTCGCCCCGAACGCCGCCAGCCCGCCATAGAGGCTGGCCACGGCGCGATGCGACCAGCCGGCGATCACGAGCCGCTGGTAGAGATGGCTGCGATGCGCCTGGAAGATGTTCTCGCCCGCCCGCAGCCGACGCAACAACGTCAGCGACGTGTCGAAGATGAATGGCCAGAGGGCCAGGGCCGCCACGGGCAACACTTCCGGCACGGCGTCGGCTCGCACCGCCAGCGGCAATGCGGCCAGAAGGAATCCGCAGAAGGCACTCCCCACGTCTCCCATGAAAATGCGGGCCGGCTGCCAGTTGCTCGTGAGAAATCCGAGTGAGGCACCCGCGAACGCGGCGGCGATCACCGCCACCGCCCCAGCGCCACACGCCGCCGCTGCAGTCGCGATCCCCGCCGCCACCGCCGCGGCCGTGATCCCTGCGATGCCATCGCTGCCGTCCATGAAGTTGAAGGCATTCGTCAGGCCCACGATCCAGAGCAGCGTCAACGGCCAGGCCAGCAGCCCGAAGCGAAGCATGCCCAGCGAGCCGAGATCGACCCTCGTCACGGGCCCGAGCACCGCCACGGCCGCCACAGCAGCCGCCAGATGCACGGCGAACCGCGTGCGGTTTCGCAGCGACTGCACGTCGTCGAGCCAACTCACGGCGGCGATCGCCAGAGCCGGCACGATGGCACCGCCGATGCGCAGGAGTTCCTCCGGCCTCACGAGTCCGATCACGGCCGCCGCTGCCACGACGACGATGACGATCGAGAGGCCACCCCCGCGCGGCGTGCTCCGCGTATGGCTGCTGCGGGCGTTTGGGGCATCGACGATGCCACGAGCCACCGTCCACTCGATCAGCGCACGGGTGAGCAACGCCGCGGCCACGAGGGAGGCAATGCACCACGCACACCACAGACCGATCGTTGTCATCGTTCGCCTATCACCTGCCTGAGCCCGGCCGTCGTCACGAGTTCTTCGCGGTGGCCACCGCCTCACAGACATCGTCCACCACGGCCTCATCCACGTGGGCCCCGATGGGCAGAGAGAGGCTGCGGGCCGACAGCGTGTCGGTGCCGGACAGCGACCGCGCGCGGTCGTGGAAATGCTCGAACGCCGTCTGTCGGTGGCAGGGCGGATCGTAGTAGGTCCGCGTCTCGATGCCGCGGGCCGCGAGCGCACGCCGGACCGAATCGCGGGTCATCCCGAACCGGGCCGGATCGATCGTGATCGAAAAGTCCTTATGGCTCGACACACTGCCTGCCGCCGATTCCACGAACCCGATCCCCGGCAACTGCTCCAGTTCCTGTCGGTAGCGGGCCGCGATCTGCCGGCGCCGGCTGGCGACGTCATCAAGCATCGCCAGCGACGAGAGGCCCACGGCGGCGCTCAGTTCGGGCATCCGGCCATTCACGCCGGCAAACAAGGCGTCGTAGGAGCCGTCGTTGCCATACTCGCGACCGAGCCGCACGAAATGGGCAAGGCAATCGCAGTCGGTCGCGACGATCCCTCCCTCGCCGGCGACGACCAGTTTCGTGGGCGACAGGCTGAACACCTGCGCCGTCGCCCCTGCACCAACCGGCCGGCCGTGCATGCTCGCACCAAAACCGTGCGCGGCATCGACGATAAACGGCAGTCCGTGCTCGGCGGCCAGCGCCGCCAGCGCCGCGACGTCGCACGGGTTGCCAAAGTTGTGGCAGGCTGAGATGGCGACCGTTCGCGGCGTGATGGCGGCCGCCACGGCCTGCGGCGAGACGTTCGTCGTGCGAGGATCGACGTCGATGAATACCGGCCGAAGATTGTTCCACACGATCGCGGCGGGCCCGGCCAGGAACGTGAAGCTGGGGATGATGACCTCGCCGAGCGGTTCGCTGCGGGATCCGCTCCGCACCGTGCCAAACCGCGCGAGCGGCTCCATCGAACCGACGGCACAAGGGCTGACCGCTCCCCGTCGGCTGCGACAACTGCCCGCCGACAGATCGAGCCCCTTGTAGACGAGCATCAGTCCGATCGTGCAACTGCTCACCGCGACCGCGTGCCGGACGCCCAGCCGCGCAGCGATCGCCTGCTCCAGGCGGTCGACGAACGGCCCCTTCGTGAGCCTGCCGCTGGCGATGATCTCGGCTGCCGCAGGCCCGATCGACTCCCACGACGGCAGAGCCGGTCGCACGAACGGCACGCGAATGCCGACGGCCGCGGGATCGAGTGCTGAATGCACTTCAGGGATGACGGGAAATCGGCTACTTGGCATGGGCCTTCCGGGGCGGGGCCGGATCGGGCTCGTCGTTCGCGTGAGCACCGTACTCGGCGACCAGTTCGCGGAGCCTCGATTTTACTACCTCGGGCTGATCGTCGGTCACGTCGGCCAAGGCGTCAATCACCGCCTCCGCCGCCGCCCGCGTGGTCGGCCTGTGCAATGCACAAAACACCTTGGGATGGCTCGTGGGCACCCGCTGCTCATCGTCGAAATAGAGTTCTTCGTAGAGTTTTTCGCCGGGCCGCAGTCCTGTGAACACGATCTCGATGTCGTCCTCCCCGAGCCCCGACAGGGCGATCAGGTCGCGGGCCAGATCGACGATCTTCACGCTCTCGCCCATGTCGAGCACGAAGATCTCGCCGCCGTTGCCCATCGCCGCGGCCTGCAGCACGAGCTGCGACGCCTCAGGAATCATCATGAAATAACGGGCGATATCGGGATGCGTGATCGTGATCGGGCCACCAAGACGGATCTGTTCCTGGAAGATCGGCACCACGCTGCCGTTGCTGGCAAGCACGTTGCCGAACCGGACGACGAGGAATTTCGTCTTCGACTCGCTCGACAGTGCCTGCACGAACCGCTCCGCGATCAGCTTTGAGCAGCCCATCACGCTCGTCGGATTGACCGCCTTGTCGGTCGAGATCATGACGAACTCTCGAACACCATGCCTGTCGGCCAGCCGGGCCAGGATCTGCGTGCCGACG
>CANHYS010000041.1 GCA_947464585.1 Planctomycetaceae bacterium
ATGCCGCGGCTGTTGTGGCTGATGTTCCAGGTGCCGATGTCGTCGCCCCAGATGACGAGGATGTTCGGCTTCTTGCCGGCCGGCTGCTGGGCCGACGTGGTGGAGCAACTTAGGGCAACACCCACGGCCAGCAGGGCCAGGGAAATCGATCGTGCACAGTACAGCATCTCAACAATCCTCCGCCTTGAGTGACAATCGCTCGCTGCCCTCACAAACAGGGTGCGAAACAGGCCCGACATAATACCCGCTCGGCCCGCACTGCCAACAGCCGGCTCGATATCAGGGGCCCGTGACGGGCAGCACCGAGAACCGCACGCGAACATCGGGATGGGTCGTGTAGAGCCGGTGCCGGGAGCCATCGGGCACGAGCGTGGCGCTCGACCGACCGGGATGCTCGGGGTCGACCGGGAGCACGGGGTTGCCCGCGTATTTCACCCAATGCACGAGATCGTTGCTGGTGGCGATGCAGGTGCTCCACTCGCCCCCCTTCTCCAGGGCGCAGGCGTGATAATAGGCATAGTAGCGGCCACGAAACTGCACGATCTGGTCGACCGCGATCTTCTGGAGGTCGTAGGCCTCCGGGCCGCAGGCCAGCACCGGCTCGTCGCTCACGTTCGTGAACGTCTTCAGATCGCGAGATGTCGCCAGCCACACGCCCCGGTCCATGCGTTCGTAAAAGAGATGCCAGACGCCGCGTTCGAGCCAGACTGCTGGCGTGCCACGCGGGCCGTCGGGAATCGGTTGGCCGGTCGCAAGCCGGATGTCGAGTGGCCCACGCTCGTGCCACCGGATCTTGTCCGCAGATGAGAGCAGATGGGCGATGTCTTGCTCACCCTCGGCGAACATCCAATAGCATCCTCCCTGCTTCACCACGCACATGTCCTCGACCCACGCATCCTTCAGCAACGGATTGCTGTCGGAACGGTTCCAGTTGAGACCGTCGGCACTGGTCGCATAGCCGAGCCGTCGCACAGGCAGTTGCGCGCGGCTCACGTCGGGATTCGAGCCGGTGTACCAGAGGTGCCAGCAGCCGCCCTCACGCATGATCCAGCCGCGCTCGCGCAGGTCGCGGTCCCAGGCCGCCGGCCCGCCACCGGCGAAGAGCGGATCGCGGGAGGCGGGGCCGAACTCCACCAGTTCGCTGGGAAAGAGCGGCTCCCCGGCCCGGGCACCACAGGCCAAACTCCAGCCCGCTAGCCAGAGGGCCGTCACCACCGCACTGAGATATCGCATCCTGCGCATGCCCGCACGATACCCCGGCGACGGCACCGAGGCCAGCGGCCCGGCGCGACAGCGAAGCCCCCGGAGCCCCCTCAATGGGTCGCAAAACAGGCCTGAAACGCTACACGGATGCATCTTGAAACGCTCCGGACCGCAATTACTGTCGAAAAGGCCCTGAGGTGGCACCGCCGTGGTGTTTCACCTGAGCCGTGACGGCAGGCCGCCGTCACGATCCTCGATATTCATGGAGACTTTCGTGATGGTTCGCAAACTCGTTGTGATTGGTGTGCTGGCTGCGATGGGCGTGGCTTTCGCAGGTGACTGCATGGCTCAGGGCAGCTCGTCGCGGTTCTCGTTTGGCGGCGTCAAGATGCCCACCCGGAGCGCGAGCGGCGGCGGCCTGCTCGCCCGCCTCAACAAGCCCCTGGTGCCGACGATGCCGGGTCTTCCAACTGCCAGCCCGCTGGGCCTGATCGCGCCGCGGATGAGCAACGCCGTCACGATCTTCCAGAAGGGCGGATTCAGCACCCAGGCCGGACGACTCGCTGGCATCGGCGTGCTCTCGCCCCGCATCAGTCCGATGGTCGCGCTCTTCACCACCCCGCCGAAGACCCCGAAGGCCATGTGGACCTACGGCCTCACGATCCTTTCCCCGCGTGCAGCCGCCGCGGTTGGCATGATCCGGGGTGCGATGGGAATGGCGTCCGGCCTGCGGTAGGCGTTGCGCGGGAAAACCGCGACCCTGGGTTCGTTTCACCGACGGGCTCGTTTCACACTGATGGCGTTGGGAATCAGCAGATTCCCAACGCCATCTCTCTTTTTGGCAATACGGTACCAGCCACCAAATTTGGAGAAGTGCATGTGACCAGAGGTGAGGGCTGGCACCATGTTCTGGCTGTCATCATTTCCGCAGCCTTCTGCCGCGGCATATTCATGCGACTCCGATGAATATGCCGATTATGCGGAACAATTGAGTCGTAGGGGGGGGCATGATGCAGCGGCGGACAGGCGGCATTCGCGGACTTTGGTCTCTCGGGCTGGTGGTCGGGCTCGCATGGCTGGTGGCCTGCGGCCGGCCTGCCTCGGCGCAGACCTATGGTGTCGATTTCCGCAACACGCTCATGCCGGCCTCGGGCGGCATGGCGGGGACGAGCGTTGCGGCGCCGCAGGATTTCCTCTCGGCGATCAATGGCAACGCCGCAGCCCTCACGCAGTATGAGGGAACTCACTTTACAGTCGGCGGTGCGTTCGTCGGCCCCACGGCCCGGCTGACGCAGTCAGAACCGATCCCGCTTCTCGGGGTCGAGCCGTTTTCGCAGAAGAGCGGCACTCCCGGCGCGATCGTTCCGGCGATCGGCGTCTCCCAGGAACTCGACGGTTTGACGCTTCCAACCACGGTCGGTATTGCCGTCCTAGGGGCGGCTGGCGGAGGATCCAGCTACGTGCAGGATCCAGCAAGCAACGGCACTTCGTCGTACCTGCTTTTTCTTGAGTTTGCCCCATCCGTGGCAGTCCAACTCACCGAGCGATTGTCCGTCGGGGCCACGATGTTCATCGGCGACGGTTTCGCGTCGGGTCCGTTCGTGGGCACGAGTACCATGACCAACGCGTATGCGTTGCGCGGGGGTGTCGGCATCGATTATCTCCTGGGCGATGCGACTCGACTCGGCGCCTATTACCATTCGACGCAGGCGTTCCGCTTCCAAAACGAGGCCGTCCTCTTCCAGCAGAGCAGACCGATCACCGTTGACATGGGCCTGCCGCAGACCGTGGGGCTGGGAATCTCCAATGAGGCGCTCATGGATCGGCGGTTGCTGCTGGCGGCCGATGCCCTGTTCCTCGATTGGGACAGCGCCGCCCTCTTCAAAAGCATCTACAGACCGCAGTGGGTAATGCAGCTGGGGGCGCAGTACCGGGCCACCGAGCGGTTCAAAATGCGTGCGGGTTACGCCCTTGCAGAAAACCCGATCGACGGGAGTGTCGGCAATTCCATCGGCCCCGTGGCCGTGCCTGGTGGCATCAAGTCAGTGAAGTACTTGCAGTCCCAATTCGCGATCGTCAACCAGCACCGGTTTGCCGCCGGCTTCGGATATGCAGACCTGATTCCGGGCCTCGATGTGGACGCCTTCGCTGGAGGCATGTTCCCCGCGACCGAATTCCTCGGTGACGCCACCCGCGTCGACATCTCGAGCTACTGGATCGGCCTCGGCCTCACCTGGCATTTCGACAGGCCTCAGCCGCGGCCAGGCAGCCCGAAAACCGCTGCGCCTGCGATCTGACAAATGGGCGACGAGGGACTCGAACCCCCAACCCCCTCGGTGTAAACGAGGTGCTCTGACCAATTGAGCTAGTCGCCCTGTCTCTCAGGGAAAAGGCTCTCCGTCGAGAAAGCCGTCTCTGACCTTCTTTGAATCATCCTCCCGCTTTGGGTGCTTCGGGTTTGGGCGGCGGCACGATCACACGGATGCCAAGCTCCACAAGTTGCTTCGCGTCCACCCCTCCCGGCGCGCCCGTCATCAGGTCACTCGCCTTCTGCGTCTTCGGGAAGGCGATCACGTCGCGGATCGAGTCGAGCTTCGCAAACAGCATCACCCAGCGGTCGATGCCCAGTGCAATGCCGCCATGCGGCGGGGCCCCGCTCCGCAACGCGTCGAGCAGGAAGCCAAACCGCTCGCGGGCCAACTCCGGCGAGATGCCGAGCAGGTTGAACACCTTCTCCTGCGTGGCGCCGTCGTGAATACGGATCGTGCCCCCTCCCGCCTCGGAGCCGTTGATCACGAGATCGTAGGCCACCGCCCGGCAGGCTGCCGGATCACTCTCGAGCAGTTCGAGATCGGCCGGCCGGGGCGCCGTGAACGGATGATGCATCGATGCCCAGCCACCGCTCTCCGCGTCGTGGGCAAACATCGGGAAGTCGACCACCCACGAAAAATGCATCGTGTCGGGATCGTAAAGTTTGAGCTCCGCACCCAGCCGCTTCCGCAGCATGTGCAACGCCTTGCAGGTAACGTCGAACGAGTCGGCCACGATCAGCACGAGATCGCCCGGCTCCACCGCGAGCTTTTTCTGCAGCGAGTCGCCCACCGGACCGACCAGGTTCTTGGCCACCGGTCCGGCCCACCCGCCCTCAGCCTCGACCTTCAGCCAGACGAGTCCCTTGGCACCGCCCTCCATGGCCACGGCCGTGAGGGTGTCGAGATCCTTGCGGGAAAACCGCTCCGCCACGCCCGGCACGCGGATGCCACGCACGCGGCCGCCCGCCTCCACCGCCGCCCGGAAGACGCGGAAGTCGCTTTCGCCCGCGATGCTCGTCAGGTCGACGATCTCCAGACCGTAGCGAAGATCGGGCGCGTCGTGCCCAAACCGCTCCATCGCCTCGTCCCAGGAAAGCCGCGGCAGCGGCAGCGTCACGTCGAGCCCGAGAATCTCGCGGGCCGTCCGCTGCACGAGCCCCTCGATCACGCCCATCACGTCGTCCGCCTCGACAAACGACATCTCCACGTCGAGCTGCGTGAACTCCGGCTGCCGGTCAGCCCGTAGATCCTCGTCGCGGAAGCACCGCGCCACCTGCACATAGCGGTCAAAGCCCGCCATCATCAAGAGCTGCTTGTAGAGCTGCGGCGACTGCGGCAGCGCGAAGAACGAGCCGTGGTCGAGACGGCTGGGCACGAGGTAATCCCGCGCTCCCTCCGGCGTGCTCCGCCCGAGCATCGGCGTCTCCACGTCGATGAAGCCAAGACCGTCGAAGTGATCCCGCATGATCTTCACCATCCGGCTCCGCAGGAAGAGGTTTTCCTGCATGGCGGTCCGCCGCAAGTCGAGCCAGCGGTTCGTGAGCCGCACCTCCTCGCCCGGCAGGTCGGTCGCCCCCGGCTGGAAGACCGGGGTCTCCGCCTCATTGAGCACGGCGAGTTCGTGACAGGCCACTTCGATCCCGCCCGTGGCGAGCTTCGGATTCGTGGTGCCCTCGGGCCGCAGGCCCACCGTGCCCTGCACGCGGATCACCCACTCCGGCCGCACCGCACGGGCCGCGGCGAGCACGCCCGCCGGGCTGTCGGGGCCCGCCACCACCTGCGTGCGGCCCCAGCGGTCGCGGAGGTCGATGAAGATCACTCCCTTGTGGTCGCGGACACGATCAACCCAGCCGCAGAGCGAGACCGATTCGCCGAGGTTGTCCGGTCGCAGTTGGCCGCAGGTGTGACTTCTCAGCACGGGTCGATCCTCTTTCTGTTTGGAACGTGAGCGGGGGCGGGCGAACAGTGTCGCACAGCCGCGGTCATTGGACCAGCGACATCACGAGCATGGCCACGGCCAGCAGAATCGAGACGGCGAGCGAACCGATGGCGATTGGTGCCACGATCGTCAGCGCCGACGCCCCGAGCGACCCGCCCGCGAACATGACCGTGAGCGAGAGCACGACGAAGAGCAGGGCCAGGCCCAGCGCCGACCAAGCGAGAACTTTCTGCAGCATCGCCTGTTACCTCACCGCGCCCGTTGGTGCCGCGGTCCGGACCGGGCGGCCAGAAACCGGCGCCGCCGCACCGTGCCGGTCGTTCGCGAACTCCAGGTGCAACTGCTGGCTGCCGTCCGGCGCGGTGCCAAGCTCGCGAAACAACTGGCTCGGCTGGATGTCGCGGTTGTGCTGGTATTTTTCGCTGGAGTATTCGGTGATGTCGCCGGCGATCTCATGGAAGAAGATCTGGCAGATCGGCACGCCGGGATAGATCTTCACCGGCTGCACGGCAAACATCTCCAGCGTCCAGTAACCGCAGAAGCCGACGTCGCCGAAGCCGGCGGTCACGTGCACGAACAGCCCGAGCCGCCCGATCGAGCTGCGGCCCTCGATCATCGGCACGTAGTTGTGGGTCTCCGTCCGCTCCACCGTGCGGCCCAGATAGAGCTGGTTGGGCGTGAGCACCAGCCCTTCCTCAGGAATCCGGATGCGTTCCACGCGGTTGCTCTTCCGCATGTCGAGCACCACCTCTTCATAGACGAGCAGTTCGTCGTGGAGCGAGAGGTTGTAGCTGTTGGGGTTGAGCCGGTTTTCGTCGAACGGCTCGATGATGATGTTGGTGCCGAGTTGCTGCCTGATCTCGTTGCCGGAGAGGATCATGGGTGGTGCCCTTCCCAAAACAAACGTGCGGGAGCGAACCGGAGGCAATCAGAATCGCGGAGCAGGCCGAATCAAGACCGACGAGGAACGCGATTGTATGCTCTGCGGGTCGCAGTGCCCATGACCCCGGGCCGCGAATTTTTGCCTCCGCAGTCACAGCGGACCGCAGGCTGTTTTTACCGCTTCTTTGTGGTCGGCTTCACGCCGACACGCGGACAGAGATCGGCCAGCGGGCAGTCCTCGCACCGCGGCCGCCGGGCGGTGCACACCGTGCGGCCGTGCTCGATCAGACGATGACTGAACGCGATCCAGTGCGATTTCGGGATCACGGCGATCAGGTCGCGTTCGGCCTTCACCGCGTCGGCGTGGCGGGTCAGCCCCAGCCGCCGCGAGATGCGGCCCACGTGTGTATCGACGACCACCCCCGACGGGAGGCCGAACCCGCTGCCGAGCACGACATTGGCGGTTTTGCGGCCCACGCCCGGCAGCCGGACGAGTTCCTCGAGCGCACGGGGCACCTCGCCCCCGTGCCGCTCCACGAGCGCCTGGCAACAGCCGCGGATGTTCTTGGCCTTGGCCCGGAAGAACCCCGTGGAGCGCACCACGGCCTCCACCTCAGCCTGGCTCGCCGCCGCCAGCGCCGCGGCCGTGGGCCAGCGGTCAAAGAGACTGCCCGTCACGGCGTTCACCCGCTTGTCGGTGCACTGGGCCGAGAGAATCGTGGCGATGAGCAGCTGAAATGGGCTGGCAAAATCGAGCGAACAATGCGCCTGCGGATAGCACTTGGCCAGCCGCCTCGCTACGGCCGCCCCCTGATCCTGGCCCCCCAGCCCCGCCTGTTTTCTGCCCCGCTTGCTACTATTCATTGTTCACGCCGTGCTCAAACTCCGCTTTCCGCTTTCCGCGAGCCCCCATGGACGCCCCCGACTACGAACCCCTCTACCTGCAGGGAATCGAGAAATTCAACGAATGCGACTACTACGAGAGCCATGAGGTCTGGGAGGAACTCTGGACTGAATACCGGGGGCCTTCGCGAAAGTTTTATCAGGGACTCATCCAGGCTGCCGTGGCCCTCTATCATTTTGGCAACGGCAACATCCGCGGGGCCCGCAAACTCCACAAAAGCGTGCACGGCTACCTCGAACCCTACAGTCCGCACCACCTGGGGCTCGACGTGACGGCCTTCCTCGCAGCGTTTGACACCTGCCTCGTCGAGGTGGCCGCCAGCACTGAAGAATTCCCAACCATCGAACTCAACCCCGACCTCCTGCCCGAAATTCACCTCGACCCGCCACCCCAGGCCGCCTGTTAAGCACCATGTCTGACGAACCGCTGGCCTTCTCCCCCGATCAGTTTTCCGGCCAGGCACGCGTCTTTCCGTTGCCCAACCTGGTGATGTTTCCCCACGTGATGCAGGCGCTCCACATCTTCGAACCGCGGTATCTGGCGATGTTCGAGGAGGCCATTCAAGACGACCGTCTGATCGCGTTGGGGCTGCTGGAGCCCGGCTGGGAACAGCACTACGAAGAACGCCCCAAGCTGCATTCCACCGCCTGCCTCTGCCGGATCGCCACCCAGCAGCGGACGCCGCAGGGCACCTACAACGTGTTGCTCCTGGGGGTGCGTCGCCTGCGACTCATCCGCGAGCTTCCCGCCACGAATCCGTTCCGCGTGGTCGAGTCGGAGATCCTCGAAGACCACGAGCCGGAAGATCCCGAGGCCGCGGCCCGACTCCAACAGCAGCTTCTGGCCGCCTTCAAGCGATCCATGCCGAAGATTCCACAGGCATACGAGCAGCTCGACCAGTTGCTGGGCAGCCAGATCACGCTCGGCATGCTCTGCGACATCGTCTCCTACACGCTCGACCTCGACTTCGACACGAAGCTGCGACTGCTGGCGGAATGCGACGTCTTCCGCCGCGTCCGCCTCCTCATGGAGGCGATCGAATCCCGCGGCGCGGCCGGCAGTGGCCGTGTATTTCCGCCTGACTTCAGCGTGAATTAGGGTGTGGTAGGATGCCGCTCATGAAGACCGGATCACCCTCCTGCGATGCCGATATCCCCGACCGCGGCGATCACGCCGTCGATCATGCCCGCATCGAACGGGCCGTTCGCGAGATCCTGCTGGCTGTGGGTGAAAATCCCGATCGCGAGGGCCTCTTGGAAACACCGGCCCGCGTGGCCCGCATGTATGCCGAGATGTTCAGCGGACTGCACGCCGACCCGAAGGTGCATCTCCGCAAGGCGTTCACCGAAAAATACGACGAGATCGTGCTCGTCCGCGACATCGCCTTCAACAGCGTCTGCGAACACCACCTCCTCCCCTTCATGGGGCACGCCCACATCGGCTACCTGCCAAACGGTCGCGTGCTGGGCCTGAGCAAGCTGGCCCGCGTGGTGGAGGATCTGTCGCACCGCCCGCAGGTGCAGGAACGGATGACCGAACAGATCGCCGACCTGCTCGTGCACGATCTCGGGGCCAAGGGCGTGGCCGTGGTGGTCGAGGCCTCGCACACCTGCATGACGATCCGCGGCGTGCGGAAGCCCGGGAGCGTCTGCGTGACGTCGGCGATGAAGGGACTCTTCCGGTCAAACATCTCCAGCCGCGCCGAAGTGATGTCGCTGATATACGGGGGCCGATCGCAATGACCTTCGCTGCGCCGGCCGCGGAGTCGTGCGGATGAGGCTGCTCGTCGATTTTCTCTGCCGCTTTGGCTGGGGCCTGTCGGTGGCCCTGGTGCTCACGCCTGCGTCGCTCGTGCCCGCCGGCTTCTTCCGCGTGAACATGCTCGTTGTGCTGGGCCTTGCGACCTTCGCAGCGCTGCTCTGCGGGCAGGCAATCCCCGACCACGCCTGGCTGCTGCCGGCGGCGGCGGCCGTGACCGCGTGGATGGCGAGCATCGCCTGGTTCGCCGAGCGGACACGACCGGGCATCGTGCTCTGCGTGATCACGGCGCTCTTGCTGGCTGCCGCGACGGCGGTCGTGCAGGTCGCGGCCGACGGCACGCTGACGCGGGGCTGGGCGCACGTCGGCGTCGCACTGCTCTCAGGGCTCGTCACCGGGCTTACCGTCCATGCCATGCTGCTTGGGCACTGGTATCTGAACGCTCCCGGCATGCGGGTTGACGTGTTGCGGCGGATGATCGACATCGCCCTCGCAGCCTGGGGCGTGCAACTGGTGGTGGCGACGGCCGCGGCACTGCCGGCGGGTGCGCTGGCTGCCGGCGCCGACGGTAGCCCAACGACCATGGCCCTCGTCTCACTGCGGTGGCTCGCCGGGCTCGCCGGGCTGCCCGTCCTGCTCTGGCTCAGCCGAAAAACCCTCGACATCCCCAACACCCAGAG
>CANHYS010000042.1 GCA_947464585.1 Planctomycetaceae bacterium
ATACTCCGCATCGCCACGGACGCGAACGCCCACGATCTGCCGCGTGGGTCCTTCGGCCGCATGTCGCTCCTCGACGATCAGATCATCGACCGTCTCCTGCCGCAGGTCGAGGCCCGCGGTCTCTTCGACGATCCGCTTCACCTCCATCTGGTAGAGCTTCTTGTCGGCCTGCGCTCTGGGGCCATGCATGGCAGGCCCCTTGGATCGATTCAGCACACGGAACTGGATCACCGTGGCGTCGATCGCGTGAGCCATCACGCCGCCGAGCGCATCGACCTCCCGCACGAGCTGCGCCTTCCCCACGCCACCGATGGCTGGGTTGCAACTCATCTGGCCGACGGTGTCGCAGTTGGTCGTGAGCAGCGCCGTTTTCGCTCCCAGCCGCGCTGCGGCGCAGGCCGCCTCCACGCCGGCGTGGCCGGCCCCGATCACGATCACGTCGTAGTCGTAGCGGGATGGCATGGAACTCGTGCTCGGTGATGGCACCGCATCTGGCGGCCGGAAGTCTGGGCGGCCTGGAAAAAGGCCCATGGCCCGTCATAACTCGCCACGCCGAACCATGTTACCCCACCTCCACAAAGCAACTTTCTGCGGGCACGTTGATCACGCTCGCGACAATCTGCCGAAAAACCACTGCAGTCCCCACTTAAGGGTGGTATTCGTGCCTTCCGTGGGGGATTCGGGGCGAAACAAACGACGAGACACATCGGGGAGACAGTTCATGGCGACGTTCACGGATATCACCATCAGGCGGTGGCTGCGGCCCTGGTGGCTGCTTGCAGCCACCGCATCGATCATCGAAATCACGTCGTGTTCCTGCGTGCTGTCAGAGGCGGCGGCGCAGGAACTGCAGCCGGTGCCCACGCAGGAACCGGCCTACGAGATGACCAATGTCGCCTTCCGCGACGTGCCGAGCGTCGCCGAGCCGCTCTGGACAAACTACGCGCTCACCGAGGCGCTCTTCTGGGGCCGCGACAACCAATCGGCCCAACAGCCGCTGATCGTCAACGCCGACAGTGGGGCTCCCCTGATTTCGGCGCAGGACCTCCAGTTTCCGGTGGCGGCCGGCGTGCGGGCATTCTACGGCGAGCGGAATCCGAATGAGTGCGGCTGGGAACTTGGCTACTTCGGCGTCTATGGCATGTCGGCGTCCCGGGTTGCGACCACGACGCCACCCGATTACCTGCAGGCCCCCCAGCCGATCGGCAGCAGCCTCACCGCTGACGGCACATCGGCCCTGGTGAAATACAACTCCGTGATCAACAGCGCTGAGGCCAACGTGTTTCGGACGTCCAACTACTGGCGCGACTACAGCGAAAGCTGGCTCACGGTCGACTGGCTCGCCGGCTTTCGGTACGTGGGAGTGGAGGAACAGGCCTCGATCGTCACACAGTGCTGCGCCGACGAGGCCTCGATCCCCTACCGGGTTCGCACGCGGAATAACATGTTCGGTGGCCAGGTCGGCAGCCGGGCCCGCTGGACATGGGAGCGGTGGGCCGTCGAGGGCTGGGCCAAGGCCGGCATCCTCGGCAACTCCGAAAAGCAGATCCAGGATCCGCTTATCGACTACCGAGGCTTCGAGCAGCGTGGCGCCCGGTCTGCGACCGGCACTGACGTGGGCTTCATCGGAGACATCAACCTCTCGGTGATCTACCGGCTCACCGACGTCTGGGGCATCCGTGCCGGCTACAACACCGTCTGGATCAACGGCCTGGCGCTGGCACCGAACCAGTTCGACTTCGCAAACACGAGCGTTGCCGGCACCGGCCTCAACTCCGGCGACGGCATCTTCCTGAGCGGTGCCAACCTCGGTCTGGAGGCCCGCTGGTAGCCTGTCCCCCGAGGGAAGCACGGAACGCGGAAGGATTCGCGCGTTCCACACCCTGCAGCCCCGCGAAAGCGTCCCTGACCGGCGGAGCCAGTCAGGGACGCGTCGTTTTCCGGCGACTCGCGATGCAGCCCCCCCAGAGCCCCCGGACCCCCAGACAGTCCACTCGGCCAATTCCTGAAAATCCAATACTTTTCCGCGTAAATATGGACTTTTAGTCCTTGGGCCTGTTTTTTTGCCGTGCGAGGGCGAAAGGTTGAACCAGCGAGAGGAGCTTTCAGGGGAAAGCTCTGCGGCCCGGACGACTCGCTGACCGGCAGTAACGCCGGCCTGTTCAACCTCCTGCACGGAAGCAATCGGTCGGTGGATTGGATCGCCACGCAGGGCGCCCCGTTCCGCCGCCGTTGTTAAAAATCCAATGGACTGGGTTCGATCGCGAAGCACCCGCACGCATGCGGGCAGGGGCCGCAAGGCATCTCTCACTGGACGGGAATCCCTCGAGACGCGGCAGCTTCTTGCGGCGAGTCAAGGCGACGGCACGGACGCCGTCACCTTCACGCCGGCCATCTCCTCGCCGGCTGGCAGCCTCGTCCAACAGATTCAGTGGGCCGGTCACAGCGTGGAAACGCGGGTCGACCACTGGAACGGGCGACTCGCCACCACCCCGCAGCCGACGACCGCTCTCCTAGCCCTGCCGCTGGAATCTTCCGCCTGGAGAGTAGTCTCGCTCGGCAACGGCTACTTCTCGCTGACGACGCCGGGCGCGAGCCAGCAGGACGTCCTCGCATGGGCGGCTCACACCCCTGGCATCTCGGCATTTGAGCCCGACTTCGTGCTCCAGACATCGTCGCTTCCGAACGATCCCGGCTTCACTTCGCAATGGGGGCTCAACAACACCGCCATCGGCGGCTACGGCGTGATCGGCGCCGACATCCACGCCACACAGGCCTGGGACATCTCGACGGGTTCGCGGAGCGTCGTGGTGGGCGTCGTGGATTCCGGGATCGACCTGACGCACCCCGACCTCGCGGCGAATATCTGGACCAACCCTGGTGAAATCGCCGGCAACGGTATCGACGACGACCATAACGGCTTCGTGGACGACGTCCACGGCTGGAACTTCGTCGAGAACAACAACAACGTTCAGGATGGCTACGGCCACGGCACGCACGTGTCGGGCATCATCGGCGCCGTGGGCAATAACGGGCTGGGCGTGACGGGGATCAACTCGCAGGTTTCGATCATGCCGCTGCGGTTTCAGGACAACTACGGCGTTGGCGACACCGGCGGCGCGATCGCCGCCCTCAACTACGCCACCATGATGCGGCGGGATTACGGCATCAACATCGTCGTCACCAACAACAGCTGGGGCGGTGGCACCGGGGTGTCGTCGATGCTGCAGGACGCCATCAGCGCACAGGGCGACGCCGGCATCACGTTCGTCGCTGCCGCCGGCAACAGCGGCGTCAACTGCGACGTGAGCCCCCGCTATCCATCCTGCTATGGACTGTCGAACGTGATCTCCGTCGCCGCCACCGACCGGTATGACATGCTTGCCGGTTTCTCCAACTACGGCGCCACGACGATCGACCTCGGCGCTCCTGGCACTGGGATCTACTCGACCCGCCCCAACGGCACCTACGGCAGCATGTCGGGAACCTCGCAGGCCGCGCCCCAAGTGACGGGCGTGGTTGCCCTGCTGGCCGCCGCGAAGCCTGGCATCACCGTCGCGCAGACCCGCGCAGCCATCTTCGGATCGGTTGATCCGCTCCCCGGCCTCGCCGGCAAAACCGTGACCGGCGGCCGGCTCAACGCCGCCGCGGCCCTGGCATCGCTCTCGGCGCAGTCGTTCGCGGCCAAGACACGACTCGGCTCGGCCAATCCGAATACGGGCGCCCTTGATTCGATCACGATCACGTTCAACCGCCCGGTGGCCTCGGGCTTCGATCTCACCGACCTGTGCCTCACCCGTAACGGGGTGACGATCCCACTCGACGGTGCCACGCTGACCACGACCGACAACCTGACGTGGACGCTCGGCGGACTGTCGCCAACCACGAGCCCGGTCGGAAACTACTCGCTCACCCTGTCCGGCCCAGCCGCGACGACCGGGATCACGGGCCCCGATGGCGAGTCGCTCGCCTTCTTCGCCGGCACGAGTTGGGCGATGGCGAACCGGCTGCCGGTGGGCTCGATCGATTCGGCCACGCCGGTGGCAGTGACGGGATGGGCGCTCGATCCCAATGCCGGCAGCCAGCCGATCACGGTGCAACTCTGGATCAGGGGGAGGCTGGCCGCCACGGTGACGGCGGCCGCGACCCGCGACGACCTCACGCCGGCCTACGGCAGCCCGAATCACGGCTACACGATCGCGATGCCTCACCTGCCGATCGGCAGCTATCTCGTGGAGGTGAAGGCGCTCGACAGCAACACGGGCCTCTCTCTCTCGCTCGGGAAACGAGTCGTGGACGTGCGGGCTCCGGTGGGCGCCGTGGAAGTCGCCACGACCGAGCGGCTGGCAGGCTGGGCCTTCAGTTCCCGCGCGGGCGAAGCCCCGATCAACGTGCGGGTCATGATCAACGGCCGGCTGTACGGTGTCTTCACGGCCAACGGCGCTCGCCCGGACCTCCTGTCGCGGGTAGGCAGCGTAAACCACGGCTACGAGATCCAGCTGGATCCGGCCATCTTCCGCAGGGGCATGAATCTGGTAAGGGTCTTTGCAATCGATCCGCTGACGGGACGACAGAACGTCCTCGGCACCAGGATCGTCCGTCGCTGACGGGCATTCCTTCGGCCCGGTCGATCGATGACTCGCTCGTCCGGCCGATGTGTCCATCCGGGCGATGCGGCTGCATTGCAGCGTTTCCGCGGCTCGCTGGACTCCGAGCGTCCGCCGCCGGGGAATAGCCGCACATGCCGTCGCGAGAGAGGCGCCCGGCCCGAGAGGCCGTGGGCTGCCGATGTCCATGACCCGATCGCTCCAGGGACGGAGGCACCTGGAGCCACACGATGCCGACTTTTGCCGAACCGCTCGATGCCGCTCTTGAACACCACCGGTCAGGCCGCCTGCAGGAGGCGGAGCACGGCTACCGGCAAATCCTCGAGGAAGAACCGCTCAACGCGAATGCCTTGCACTTGCTGGGACTGGCCGCCTATCAGAACCGCCAGCATGACGAGGCCATGCGGTGCATCGGCCGGGCTCTGGCGATCGACCCCACCCGGGCCGTGTTTCACAACAGCCTCGGGGCGGTTCACGAGGCAATCGGCAACCTGACCAGAGCAACCGACTGTTACCGTCAGAGCACCATGCTCGACATGGACTATGCCCTCGCCCAAAACAACCTCGGCGCACTGCTTCTTCGGCTGGGCAGGCCCATTGAGGCGGAGACCGCCTTGCGGCGAGCGATCCACCTCGACGCACGCTGCGAACACGCGCACAACAACCTGGGAAGGGTGCTGAGAGCGCTGGGTCGGGTCGCCGAGGCGACACTCAGTTTCCGCCGCGCCGTGGAGATTCGTGAAGATTTCTCGGCCGCCCACAACAATCTGGCGAATGTCCTCAAGGATCTCGGGCAGTCGGCCGAGGCGATTGCTCATTACAAACGGTCGCTGCACCTGGAGCCAGAAAACAGCAGGATTCATGGCAATCTGCTGTACGCCCTGCAATACCGGCCCGGCATCACGCTCGAGGAACTGGCTGCCGCCCATGCCGACTTCGACGACCGTTTCGGCGGCCCGCTGCGGGAGACCTGGCAGCCACATGCGAACGAGCCCGACCCGGATCGCCCCTTGAAGCTGGGCTTCCTCTCGCCCGATCTGCACCGTCATCCGGTCGGCTATTTCCTGATGCCCTTATTCGACAACCTCGATCGCGAGTCGACCGAGATCATCTGCTACAGCACGTCCGGCATCGACGACGATTTGAACCGCCGCCTGAGAGAAAAAGCCTCGGTGTGGCACGACGTGCCGACATGGAGCGACGAGCGGATTGCCGGGCAGATCCGTGAGGACCGTATCGACATCCTCTTCGACCTCGCGGGGCACAGCGGCAACAACCGTCTGACCGTACTGGCCCACAAGCCCGCCCCCATCCAGATCACGTGGGCTGGCTACCCGGCCACCACCGGCCTGCGGGCGGTCGACTACATCCTCGCCGATCGCCATGAGATTCCACCGGAGTCGGAACGCCACTACAGCGAACGGGTGCTTCGCATGCCCGATGCCTACGTCTGCTACGAGCCGCCGGAGTATGCCCCTCCCGTGTCTCCGCTGCCGGCGACACTCAATGGACACGTCACGTTCGGCAGCTTCAACAACCCCGTGAAGATCGGCCCGCACGTCGTAGACGTCTGGGCGAAGATCCTGGATCGGGTCCCTGAGTCGCGTCTGATCCTCAAGTACAACGGCATCGACGATCCTGCGCAGTCTGAGCGGCTTGCGAATCTCTTTTCCGGTCGCGGCATCGATCCGGCCCGCGTGTCGTACCTGGGCAGGTCCGAGCATGCCGAACTGCTGCGGCATTACGGCGAGATCGACATTGCCGTCGATCCTTTCCCCTACAACGGCGGTCTGACGACACTGGAGGCCCTGTGGATGGGCGTGCCGGTCGTGACCTGCCCGGGAGAGACCTTCGCCAGCCGTCATTCGCTCTCGCATCTCTCCAACATGGGCCTACCGAAGACGATTGCCGCGGATCTGAACGAGTATGTCGAACTGGCCGTGTCCCTCGCCGACGACCTGCCCGCGTTGGCCCGACTGCGGGAAGGGCTCCGCGAACAGATGCGGTCGTCGCCGCTGTGCGACGGCGAACGGTTCGCCCGCAATTTCGAACGGCTCATGCGCGGCGTGTGGCGGGAATGGGTCACGCACGAAAACACAGCCGAGGCATGAGGCCGTATTCCCTCGGAAACAAATCGATGGCTACTCGTTTGACTCTGTAAAACGCAACGCCTACGAATTGATCAGTGCCCGATTGCGAGATGCCCAAAAGGAGCCAACGACCCGCCCGAGCGTCTGAACAGCCTGCAGGCCGACTGCCCTACGGGGCCGGTCGCCGAGGGGCACACCGAATGTCGGAAAACGAGTTGAAGGAGCAGCCCGGCTCATAGCCGGGAGGTTCTGCGACACGTGAGCCGGCGCGAGCGAACACCACGGGGTGTTCATTCGCGCCGGCTTTTTTTGTTTTGCCATCGTCATTCAACGCATTTCTGGAGCCCGACCATGAACGTCTTTGACACGCTCTTCCCTCGTCACACGCAAACTGGGAAATGCCAGCCTCGAAACCGGACGGTGTCGAAGACCAGAGCCCGACGGGGGACGAGTGCCGTGGTCGAGCGACTCGAGCACCGTTTCGCGTTTGCGGTCGTGACCCCATTCGCGCCACGGTTTACGGCGAACGTGCAAGGCGACATCACATTCGCCGCGAACACGATCATGACTGCCGTAGCGGGATTACCCGGCAACGCGACCCAGGTTGCCGATGCGCAAAATGGCACCGACGACAGCGGATCGGCGCCGGGTGTTTGGAACGACGATTTCTGGACCATGCAGTTCATCGACATTGATGCCGATGGCGGTACATTTAGCTCCAGTTCCGCCCTTCTCGACATTCCGACCGGGGCCGAAGTGCTCTTCGCAGGACTCTATTGGGGCGGCCGTATCCTCGGAGACACTCAGCTTGGGCTCGCCGACGACGTGAAGTTGCGCGGCCCCGGCGACAGCGGCTATCTGGATCTGACGGCCACATCGTTCAGCAGCACGCCCCAAGGAGCGCCGACCGCGGGTGCCCGGAACTATCAGGGCTTCAAGGACGTCACGAGCCTGGTGCAAGCGAAGGGCGAGGGCAGCTACACCGTGGCAAACGTCCAGGCACACGAGGGGAAGAATTACTCCGCCGGCTGGTCACTGGTTGTCGCCTTTCGCGACAACACCGATCTTCCGCGCAATCTCACCGTGTTCGACGGATTTGCATACGTGACCACGGGTGACGACGATGTCACGATCCCGTTCAGCGGCTTTCGTGCACCGCAGGATGGCCCGGTCAATGCCACGCTCGGCATCATTGCGTACGAGGGCGATCTGGGCATCACGGGGGATGCAGCTTATTTCAACGGAGGCCTCGGCGAGGCGGTCCTCTCGAACGACACGAATCCGCCGAACAACTTCTTCAATAGTTCCATTTCCAATCGGGGTGTCACCGTCACGACGAAGAGCCCGAACTACAAGAATCAACTTGGTTTTGGCGCGGACCTGATCGAGGCCGACGGGCTGATCGCAAACAACGCCACCTCGGCAACCCTTCGACTGACGACCTCGCAGGATTTTTACTACCCGGGCGTAATCACGAGCGCCATCGAGGTCTACGCACCCAAGACGACCGTGTTAAAGGTCGCCGAAGACTTGAATGGCGGGCTCGTCGAGCCAGGCGATACGCTTCGATACACGGTCACGGTAAGCAATTCGGCGTCCGCGTACGACACAGCCAGCGACGTCGTCCTCGACGACCTGATCCCGACCTCTACGACCTACAAGCCAGGCACTCTCGCAATCATCGCGGGAGCGAACAGCGGGGCAATGACGGACGCAGCCGATGGTGATTACGCGGAGTTTGTCGCCGGGGGCAACGGGGCGGTACGGTTTCGTCTGGGCACCGGTGCGACAGGTGCGACGGTGCCGACGCCCACCGGCGGCACGCTGGCTGCAGGACAGTCGACAACGGCCACGTTCGAAGTGCTCGTCGGGGACTTCCCGAGTGCGGCGGTGATCCGAAACACGGCATCGGTTTCCTACGAAGGCACGTTTTTTGGTCCATTCACCCGAACAAGCGAAACAGAGACGCAATGCCCGCCGGTTATCGATCTGGCCGTCACAAAGACCGACAGTTCGACAACCTATGTTCCCGGCGCACCCGTCACCTATTCGTTTACAGTGCAGAATAACGGCCCTGCGGGCTCTCCTGCGTCAATGGTTACCGACACGCTGCCATCGCAGACGACGTTCACGCTCGCGGACAATCCCGGCTGGACGCTCATCGGCAGCACGCTGACCTATGTCACGCCCGCGCTAGCCTCCGGTGCTTTCACGACGTTCCCATTGAAGCTGTTGCCCGCACCTGATCGCACGAGCTTACTGGTTAATACGGCGATAGTGGCCGTGCCCCCCGGTTATTTCGATCGCAACCTGTCCAACAACAGCTCCACCGACACGAGCACCGCCGCACCGGCAGTGACCCTCGGCATCACGAAGACCGACAACTCCCTCACCTACGTCCCAGGAACCAACACCACCTACTCGATCGTCGTCTCGAACTCGGGGCCCAGCGTCCTGGTCGGTGGACTCGTCACCGACACGATTCCCGTAGACACCACCTGGGTCTCGGGAGGCACCTACAACGCAGCCACCAGAACCGTCTCCTTCACGACGAGCTCCATCGCCGTCGATGGATCCGAGACTTTTAGTTTCACGGTCCTCACCGACGCCGACCGCACAGGCCCACTCACCAACACCGCCACCGTCACTCCGCCCCTGGGCACCACAGGCAACTCCGCCAGCTCCACCGACACGAGCACCGTCGCACCGGCCGTGACCCTCGGCATCACGAAGACCGACAACTCCCTCACCTACGTCCCAGGAACCAACACCACCTACTCGATCGTCGTCTCGAACTCGGGGCCCAGCGTCCTGGTCGGTGGCCTCGTCACCGACACGATTCCCGTAGACACCACCTGGGTCTCCGGAGGCACCTACAACGCAGCCACCAGGACCGTCTCCTTCACGACGAGCTCCATCGCCGTCAATGGATCCGAGACTTTTAGTTTCAC
>CANHYS010000043.1 GCA_947464585.1 Planctomycetaceae bacterium
CATGGGATGCAGGTGAAAGCCGGCGAGCGGGCCACGCTCTGCTGGGCATCCGCGAACCTCGACGAAGAGGTCTTCGAGGCGGCCGACGAGGTGCGGCTCGACCGCAAGCCAAATCCGCACGTCTCCTTCGGCTTTGGCGCTCACCTCTGCCTGGGAGCAGCGCACGCCCGCACGGTGATGCGGGCCCTCTTGAGCCTGCTCTGCCGGCGGGTGAGCCGCATCGAGCTGATTTCAAAGCAAGACCGCGTCGAGCACACGTCCGCCTACGACCGCCCGCTCGGCTACGAGTCGCTCGTGGTCAGGATGCACCCGCTCGGCGAAGTGTGAGTCCTCCTTCGGCCGGATCACTCGTAGGTGAATTCCGCCGTGGCAGCGCAGTCGCGGTCGGCCCTGAGGCGAGCCCAGTGTGCGGCGTAGCCCGCGGGAAACGAGTGGTTGAAGGGCGTTCCTGGTTCGACCGTGAACGTGCCATACTCGCGCCACTCGCCCGTCGCCAGAAAGTCGACCTCGACCGTGAACGTCACCGGCTGCGTTGCGTCGTGCGAGAGCGACAACGACTTGCGGTCGAAATTGGTCATCAGGAAGGGATCGCTCGGCACTCCCACCTGCACCGCTGTCTTTCTCCAGGGGCCGCCGTGCCCGACCGGTTTGCCGAGCTGCCAGAGGTCGTCCGTCTTGCCGAACCAGAGCGCGGCCTTGTCGTCGGCCGAGCGGAACACACGGCCGGCTGTGGGCGGGGCGAATTCGCCCGACATCACCATCAGCCCGCGCCAGGTGCAGAAGTCGGTGACCGGCATCCGATGGGACGCGACTGGTTTCATCTTGCGATAGTCGATCTTTCGAAGTTCGCCGGACTTCGAGTCGCTCGACCGCGGAATCTCGTAGAACATGCCGTGGAAGTTGGCGAGATTCCGCTCGCTCGCGACTTCCCGCACACCGCGAGGCCATCCGCTCGCGAAGGGCTTGTCGAACATCGCGTCGGTCCGGGGCAATCGCCACCGGTCTCCCTTCCCGTCGGTGATGACGACCGACGCGGCATCCACGCTGAACTCCGACTGCAGCTCGAGTGTGGGTCGGATGTCGCTGACCTCTTTCGGCTCGGGCAGGGCTGTGAAGTCGAGCCGTTCGTCGACCTCGTAATAGCGATCGCCCAGCACGACCTGCAGGTTCCGGTTGCCCTTCGCCGGACGAATGAGTGCGGGCGTCACGGTGTCGCCAGCGGTCTCTTTGGCGGCGTGCCGTGGCGGCGTGTCGCCGCCGCCACAATGAAAATACCCGCTTGCCATGCAGGCGGAGTCGGCCTTGAGCCGCACCCATTCCGCGTTCACGTCGGCGCTGAAGACATGATGTCGGTAGCCCTTCGCAGGCACAGTGATCGATTCGAGCGGCTGCCACTGTCCGTTCCCTTGCACGTCGGCCTCGACGGTGAATGTCACCGGAGAGTCTGCGTCGTGCGTCAGGTGCAGCGCACGGCTCTCGTAGCCGGCAAACAGGAACGGATCGCTCGGCACGCCCTTCTCAACCGAGTCGCCGACCCACACACCGCCCCAGCCGGCCGTCGGCCCCCAGGTTTTGAGTTCGGCGAAGTCTCCGAACCAGAGGTTCGACTGCGATTGACCGGCGAGCGGATTGCCCATCACGCTCGTGTCGTCGGCGGCGATCACGAGCCTGCCGCTCCAGTCGCAGAAGTCGGGCACATAGCGGAGGTGCGTGCAGATCGGCCGGATGCCCGCCGTGTTCGCCCGCGAGAAGGTGCGAGGGAAGTCGAACATCTGCCCGTGCATCACCATCAGAAACTTCCCGTCGCCCACCTCGCGGATCCGCGGCCACTCCGTGAACCAGCCGTGCCGTGGGTCGAACGTGTAGCTTCCCTTCGGCACCCGGAACGTGGACCAGGTGCCGCCGTCGAGCAGTTTCAGGATCACGCTTCGCCTATCCCAGCCGACGGCCCAGAGCGGCGCGGTGTCGTTCGGGGCGCCGCGGATACCGCCGGGGCCGGTCACGTCGGTGAACTGATGCCGCTCGATGATCCGCCACTCGCGTCCATCCCATTCAGCGAGCACGCCGGCATCCTCCGGCTTTTCAGGCGGCAGCGCGGCGAGATACTCGCGTGGTGCGTCCTTGCCCACGGCCGACTCGCCGTTGTTGCTGATCACGACACGGCCCTGGGCCGTGTAGCCTCCCTTGCCGTGCCAGCCCGGCACCGGCTTGGAAAATAGCTTCTTCACGGCGAGCGAGTGGACATCGACCTCGTAGATCGCCCCCTCCATGTCGTAGAAATAGACGAGGTTGGCCGGGTCAGTGAGGTGGCGCATCACGGCCGTCATGCGGCCCACGAGTTGGGTCTTCACGTCGCACGCCCGGACGTTGCCCTTCGCGTCGATGAAGTAGGGGCCGATGATGAGCTGCTGCGACTCCTCGTGGATCATCCGGTTGGCATGCGTGCCGCCAACGCTCTCCGGCCGCACGTCGAGGCTCATGTCTGGGCCGACGGCGTAGAGCTTGTCGTTGCTGCCTTTGGTGGAGTGCGGCGGGTAGGTGAGAAACCAGAGCCTGTTCGCCCAAGGTACGACTGCGCCGATGCCACATTCGCCGTTGCTCGCGAATGCGCCTGTGCCGTTGAACGCCGCCAGATGCGGGTAGATGCCGCTGATCTCCAGTGGCGCGGCGGACGCCGCGTCGGTCTGGGTGGCCCCCTGGACCGCCGTCTGGCCGGCAGCCTCAATCGCGGCTACCGCCATCACCAGGCAGGCTGCGGCCAGCGTGCCGTAGCAGCAAATCCGTCGACGGCTCCGATGATCGGGCATGCGAGTGTCTCCTGCGAGTGGAAGCGGGAGTCATGATAATGAGCGCCTCACTCACCCACAATCTTCCACTTGCCCCAGAGCTTGGGCGTGAGCTCTGCCTCGCTCGGCACGTCGGCGGTGATCGCCGTCGCCTTGTTGGCCCAATAGACCCGCTGTGTCGTCTGGCCGTTGGCCCCACGGAGCACGCCAATGTCGGCCCTGAACGTCTCACCCGGCTTCGGCTGCCACGCGAGCGCCGAAAGCGGCACCGAGAACTCATAATTCCCGGCGTTGTCCGTGGCGAGCGTGACGAAGCTGCTCACGTCGTCGACGACGTCGATGTTCACCGTCCGCCACGGGCTGCTAAAGGGCACCGGCTGCTTCGTGCCCAGCACCTTCGCCCGGTAGACGAGGGCCAGTGGTTTGTCCTTCACGCGGGTCACGAGCAGCCGCAGATCGCCCGGCGCGGGGGCCGTGCGGTCGGCCGGCGCGGTCGCATCCGTGGCCAGCATGATGTCGAGGCAGCCGCCGTGCTTGAACGGGGCGTTGGCTGTCTCCGCCGTATTTGCGAGCAGGTTCTTCTCGGTCGTCCGCCAGGCGGCGTAGAGAGTATTGCCGCTCACTGCGGCCGCGGCAGTCACTTCGTAGGGCTTCGAGTCGCTGTTGAAATTCGCCCTCACGCCGCGGCGGTCGATGGCTGCCCAGTCGGTCGTTGCAGGCCAGTCGTCGAGCTTGCCATCGACGGTGGGCGGCGCGGAACGCAGCGGCACCGAGAGGATGCCGCTGCCCCGTTCGCCCTGCCGCTTCGCCTCGGCCCGTGCAAACCAGTCGGCGGCCTTTCCGAGATCGTCGGTCGTGACCGAGAGCGTGGTCTCTGGGATCGCTTTCAGCGAGTCGAGACCATCGACGCGGACGAGGCTCGTCCGTGCGCCGTCCACGAGAAACACCTTGCCGTCGGCGGTCTGCGTGATGCTCGGCCAGAAGTTCTCGTCATGGAGCGAGACGTCGGTCACGTCCATGTTTCGCGTGGCAACCGGCGCGGACCAGTTGGGCCGCAGACGGATGTCGTGGAAGAAGGTGCCCACGAAGAGGCCGTCGGCCGTGAAGAGATACATGTTGCCCATGTTGCCGTTGACGCAGAACATCGGCCCGAGCGGTCCCTTCACCCAGCCGCCGAGCAGCCGCGTGTGGCCCACCACCATGCCGGGCCGGTCGGGCACGGCCGCCTCGTGGCTGGCATGCAGCCCGGGCCAGGGGCTCGGGTAGCTCCAGCGTGGCGCGCCCTTGAACATGCCGCCCAGGCTGGCGGGCGAATAGGGAGCCATCGCGTTGGTGGCGATCGTCCAGCCGCCCGGCGCGGCGAGCGCCTGGTTACCGCCGCTCGACGCTGTCGGGTTGGCCGGAGGCCCGAGCCTTTCAGGGTTCGCGATGTCATACCGCGGCAGGCCGCTGGCCTCGATCGTGGCGGCAAACCGGGCGGCCTTGTCGCCGGACTGCGCGGAGACGAACGACAGGTCGTTCATCACCGTCACGCCCCTGGTGCGGCCAGCCACATACTGCACCTCGTCGGGCTGGGGCCGGCCATCGCCGTTTGCATCGCTCCAGGCAAACGTCGCCTGCTTGTCTGGCGGTGGCGAATCCTTGTCGGGCGTCGTGCCCTCGGGCCAGCGGCCACGAAACTCTTCGCCACGCAGCACGGACCAGGCATGGGCACTGCCCAGGGCCGCGACGAGTTTCACTCCGGCGTCGCCGTCGAGCCAGACGAAGGAGACATCGTCGCCATTGGTCGGCGCGTGCGTGTAACAGCTCGTGAAATACCGTCGCGATGGCTTTCCGTCGG
Organism: Planctomycetaceae bacterium; assembly: GCA_947464585.1. The sequence continues at coordinate 4,627 of CANHYS010000043.1, forward strand.
CATTGGGTTTCTCGGCAGCGTCGGGGTAGAGCGGCGTGTCGGGCGAGAATTGGCCGTAGTGGGCCGCGAGCAGCGGATTGTCGTTTCGCGAGAAGACGCGAACGAGCTGGTCGGTACCCTTCTCCCAGTCGAGCTTGAACTCCATTCCCTTGTAGAAGAATCGGTTGCGGTCCTGCGGGTCGAGCGTGCCGCCGCCGCCGTATTCCGTGGGGCCATAGAAAGTCCGCGCGAGCGCCCCGTCGGGCGACCATACCGACACCCGCCGCGGATGATCGTCGGCTTCGGCCACCCAGACGCGGCCCTGTGAGTCGACGGCGAGCCCATTGGGGTTGTTCATGTGCAGCGGCTCGTAGGGGCCCGTCGCGGGTTTTCCAGCCTTGCCGATCACGGCCAGCGGCTTGCCCGCTGCGGTAAAGGTCTTCACCTGGTGCGAGTCGCCGCGGTCGGTGATGAGGATGTTTCCCCGTGGGTCGATCGCCACGTGGCGGGGATCTTCGAGGCCCGCTGTGATCACTGGCTCCGGTTGCCCTCCCAGCGTATCAAATCGCACGAGCTTCTTTCCCGAAAGTGCGAGCAGCCGCCCCTCGGCGTCGAAGCAGAGACCACGCGGATTATCGAGTTGGATTCGCGACGCGATTTTTCCTTCCGCCACGTCGACGACGAGCAGTTCGTTTTGCCGCACGAGCGAGCAGATGAGCTTTCCGTCGCGGGCCGCGATGCCGCCGAGCAGCCATGTCTTGTCGCCCCCTTCAAAGGCCTCGATCTTCGGCGGCGACGAGTTGGGCTTGCCGTTCTTGCCGCGTTCGTCCTCCGTGCCAAACTTTTCCTTGAGAATCGCCTTGTCGGCGAGAGCCTTCGTCTTGGCCGTAAGCCGGAGTTCCCCCTCCCACAAGCTACCGATGTAGCAGAGATGATCGGCGACGGCCTTGGGGCCCAGATCGACAGTGAGCGTGGGTGCGCCGGTCCATGTGCCGCCCGCCCAGTGCTGCCCGCCAATCTTCGTGCCGTCCTCGCGGATCCACTGGAGGCCGTGGCCCCCTTCGGCGATCGAGGCACCCATGAAGATCAGAGGCTGGCCGTCGGCCGTCCGCGAGCCGGGCACCGCCGCGAGGCTCGTCGGCGGCGTGTGCGTCGTGAGCCAGCAGCCGGTGTTGTCGGCGGTCGTCCAGGCCGGTTTACCGGCGGAGTAGATGCTGAACTCATAGTGCAGCTTGAGCGGCTTCCGCCAGAGGCCGCGGACCTTGTACTCGCCGGGGGCGACAGGCCGCGTCGGGATGGAAAAGAGCCCGTGGCGGGCAGCATCGGGATCGCGCAGGAGGTCGTCGCTGCCGTCCCACCAGGCCGTGTTCTCACCGGCCGGAAACGGCGTCTCGCTGACAAGGTTACGGATGCGGTTTCCGTCCTTGTCTTCGATCACGAGCGTGACGACGCCCGGCTCGGGCAGCGTGAACTTCACCGGAATCGGCGGCGGCTCCTCGACGGCCTTCGGCAAGACGAGGCTCGCGAGCGCGGCGTCGTCGGCCAGCGCCGAGAATGCCATCACCTCGCCCAGCCAGATACGGCGGCCCTCCTTGATCTTGCCCTCGATGTGACCATGCTGCGGAGGCTGCAGCGCCTTCGTGATCCGCAGGCGGATGGCCCGCGTCGTCACCGGCTTCTCGAAGGAGAGAAACTCCGGCGCGAGCACAAATGGATAGAACGACTGCAGGTCGCTCCGGGCGGCGACCTTCCGCCAGCTTTTTTCGGCCGCCTCGCGGACGATCTCGTCGGCACTGCCTGTAAACGCATCGACCTCGACGCCTGAGAACCCGGTCCAGAGCAGGCCGAGGCCTGCGAGCGTGATGGGCTTGGGCCACGTGAGCGTGATCACCTCCGGCCGCTCTGACGACACCGCGACCGCCGCGCCGTTCTCGCCGTTGTCCCATGCGCCCCAGCTGTCGTGTCGCTCGTTGACGAGCTTCGCGCTCTTGTCGTCACGGCCAGCGGCCTGAGGAAAAGCCTGCGGGGCGACGTTGGCGAACCGTTTCGGCACGAGCAGCACGCCGCTGAGCTGCCCCGACATCTCGCGGTCGCCGGGGCTCGGCTCGTGGCTGAACCGCAGGGCCCGCGTGGTCGTGCCCGCGGGCAGGAGCCACGACGCATAGGCTCCTTCGCCGACTGGCTGCCGGCCGGTTTCGCCCGCGGTGATCCGCTCCGCGGGGATCCACTGCGAGTCGTCGGCCAGATCGCCTGGATACGAAGCCTCAGGCTTGAGCACGCTCAGCCGGCCTCCACCGCAGACGAGCACGCTGCCGATCGGGATGCTTTTCGTGAAGCCGATCCGCAGGTGCCGCGGCCCAGTGGCACGGCCCAGGCCGAACCGCATGCCGTGGAGAATCTTGGGGTGTTTGCCGTCGGTCAAGACGACCGCAGCGGGGCCGTCTTTGGCCTGTTCAGCTGAGACGGGCGTCTCCTTGCCGTCGACCCACTGGGCGAAGGCGGCCGCGTCGAGCAGCTTTGCATCAAGGGGGCCATCGGCGGCGGCGGCGTTCGGGGCCGCGCCGACTGCCGACAGGATCAGCAGGGCGATAACGAACAATCGATAGAATGACATGATGGTCCTCCGCAGGAGATTAGCGGTCCCGCCAATGATCACGCGGAAAAAGGTGGGAGAAAGGTGACAGTCACCTTTTTTCAGCACCACCGCTGACCAGTGGGAGATCGATCGTGTTCCGGCCCCTGCGGACCTCCTGCTGCAACTGCGACTGTTCGTTGTAGATCTTGGGCACCCGCTCCGGCCCAACGGTGCCGTCCGGCCTCGTATAGGCCGTCGTCACCCGCACCGCATGCATGCCCTGCTCCGCCCCTTTCTGTTTGTAGGTATACCCGAGTTCGTAGACGCCGTCCGCGTTGGTCTCACCTTTCGATGGCCGACCGCTCGTCGGCAGAAACATGACCTGCGCTTCAGACAAGGGGATGCCGTCGAGCGTCACGCGGCCGGTCACCGGCGACACGTTCTCATAGCCGGGGCGACAGCCGAAGCCCCCGCTCGCCACGATCGCCACGATGCACGCCATGGGCATCAGCGAAACTGCCGCTCGCGGGCCGTGCAAGGTGGTTAGCTGGACGGAACACAGGCCGATGCGGCGGAGCACTCAGTAGTCTCCCAGGAGTTGGCCGTCGTTGCGATCGACCAGTCGCTCGTAGACGCTGTCGATGACGATGGAGGTGGGATGCGAGTCGGGCTTGGTGTCGATCGTTTCGCTGATGAATCTGACCGATCCGTCCAGGAAAAGCATCTGGGCTCCTCCGGGGTGATAGCTCGAAGCCGCCTGTCGGCAATTGCCACCGAACTCGTTCACGACGAAATTCGCCGTCCCAAGCGTGTCGTAGGAAACGTCCTGGTGATGATTGGCGTTCGCCGATCCTGGCCACGAGGCCGCGTGGCAGAGCTGTGTCCCGAGCTGGTAGACCCGCTCGCTGACAGCGAGCGTTTTGCTCGTGCCATCCGTGATGTCCTTGAGACGACGTTTGGTGTCGATCGCCAGGGCGCCTTCGCCCTCTTGCTTGGTCCGATTGCTAAAATCTTTCAATTCCACGCTCTTCGTGAGGCCCATCGCGACGTAGTTCGTCATGCCGTGGTTCGCCGCGGCGCCCGAGAAGGTCCAGTTGTGCTGGAAGATGCGGGGGCCGGTCATGTCGGACGGACAGGCAAATCCACTGATGTAGACGCCCACCTTGTCAGCCACCTGGTCGAGCTCGATCCCCTCGGAGATTCGCAGCCTCGCGTAGAGATCGTCCCGCTCCATGTAAGGCAGAAGCATGGCGGCCCAACCCCAGCCCGGAGCGGTCGTGCGCGTCGTCTTCGTCACCCATGACGCCGTGTAGCCAACGGGCGGTAGTCTCACACCGGCGGGCAGAAACGACCTCGCGTCGTGATGGTTGTTGAGGGCCAGGCCGATCTGCTTGAGATTGTTTTGACAGGCGCTGGCCCGCGCTGACTCCCGGGCCGCCTGCACGGCAGGCAGGAGCAGGCCTACCAGCACGCCGATGATCGCGATCACCGCGAGCAGTTCCACGAGGGTAAACGCCCGACGGCAGTCGCGATCTCCTTCACTGAATGTCACGCGGCCGATGCCCATAACAGACCTCCCCAAGAGAAAAGACACGCTCGCGGCCGAGTATAGTAATCCCCTCCCCTAGCGGAAACCCCGGTGATACCGGTTTGTTGGCCGATCCCGAATCTGCATGGCATGCGGGATGGCGTCTCCACCCGGAGTCCCCCGGCTTCCGCCGGGGGCTTCTTATCGTTGGGGAAAGATTATCGTCGTCCCGCCGGCTTGGGCCCGGAGTTCTTCTCCGGGGCGCCCTGAAGGTCGCCCAGCAGGTCGTCCAGGCGGGAGGTGACGACCTCGTCCCGCTTGTCGCGGAGCCGCACGATCTGCCGGTCGTACCACGCCGCGGATCGTTCTTTCCGGATCGAGAGGTGTTCGGCTCGGGCGTCGCGCTCCGCGTAGGTGCCGCGGGCCCGTGGCCCGGCCCAGGCCGAACCGCATGCCATGGAGAGACTTGGAGTGTTTGCCGTCGGTCAAGACAACCGCAGCCGGGCCGTCTTTGGCCTGTTCAGCCGAGACTGGCGTCTCCTTGACGTCGACCCACTGGGCAAACGCGGCCGCGTCGAACAGCTTTACATCGAGGGGGCCATCGGGGGCCGTGGCTTGTGGAGCTGCGCGAGGGCCGACAGGATTGAGAGGGCGACATAGAGCGATCGATGGAATGGCATGATGGTCCTTCGCAGGAGATGAGCCGGTCCGCCGCTGATCACGCATGCGAAAGGTGACAGTCACCTTTTTGCAGCACCATCGCTGACCAGTGGGAGATCGATCGTGTTCCGGCCCCTGCGGACCTCCTGCTGCAACTGCGACTGCTCGTTGTAGATCTTGGGCACCCGCTCCGGCCCAACGGTGCCG
>CANHYS010000044.1 GCA_947464585.1 Planctomycetaceae bacterium
CGCGTGTGTCACGAAGCACCTTCCAATCCAATCCCGCGGCTGGCTCGTCGGCGCTGCGGCGTCGCGGTGCCTCGGCCAGTTCCGCCGGTGTGGGCAGCGTGATGGCCTCGACGGAATCGATGAACCAGCCGGGCGTGATGCGAGCCGTCAGGTCGAAGGCTTCTCCACGCTGCACCCGCACATCACATGTCGCGCGGCCCACCACCACCCCCGGCGACAGATCGACCGTCGTGACACGCACCACGTCGAGATCGGCGGTGCGGGGCAGCAGCGACAGCGTGACGATCGCCCCCGGCGACTGCTCCTCCACAAACAGCCGTGACGGCCAGACGCCCGGGGCCGCACCCTCCTGCTCGCTGCCGGCGTGTGGATCAACGGCCGGGGAATCAACGGCGGGGGCCGTGTTCAGGTCCGCGGTCACCGTCGCTACTGCGGCCGGCAGCGGCCATCGCGAGGCCACTTCGGGCGGCACGACCAGGCACCGCTCGAGTTCGATCGACGACAGGGTCAGCGACGGTGCGGTCTGGATGGCGATGCCGCCACCAGCCCAGACTTCGGCCGGCGCCCGCAGCAGCGGCAGCGGGGCGGCGTGTTCACTGATCGGCGCCACCGCCTTGATCACGATCGGTGTGCGTTCGCCGATGCAGCGGGGAGGCATGTCGATCAGGATCGCAGTCCCCTCGTCCGCAACGCTCCACGACACCTCGTCCATAGCCTCATCCAATGCATTCTTCGCCCCACCGACCGCGACCTGCGTCACCAGCGCGGCGGCATCCTTCTCGATGCGGATTCTTCCGGGCAGCCAGGCTGCCATCGGACGCACAAGCACGTGCAACAACGCCTGCCTTCCCTGGATGCCGACTGCAGTCCACATCGAGAGCATGGGGGAAGGAGCGTTTGCGTCGACGAGCGCAAGCTCCAGCGTCTGCCGCGGTCCGGTTTCGATCTGCCAGGCGACCGTCGGCCTGACCTGTCGCGTGGAAGCTTCCACGACCTGCTCCTGCGGGACCTCGCCCACAACACGATGAATCCGCAGATCTCCGCTGACCACGGGCTGAACGTCGCGGGGAAGCCGCAGCGTGATCGAAGACGAAAGCGCCGGCACGAGCGGGATGGTAAATCGGGTCCTCTCATCGCCCCCGGGCAATGCGGCACAACGAAAGTCGCAGGTGTACGTGCCCGTTTCCGGCGTGGCCACGGCAACGGTCCCGTCGCGACGGCCAAAGACGACGGCCTCGCCCATGCCTGCGCCCGTGCGCATCGATCCCGACCGCACCTCGAGGCTACCGAGCGGCATCTCTCGGGCGACGCTGAGCCGCGAGAACCGCCCTCCTCCCGACGCTCCTGCAAAACCGCCAACGTCGAACGAGATGGTGCCCGCAAGGCTGCCGTCGCCGGCGAGCGACACCTGATACCTCGCCGCATCGGCCAACGGCTGCAGCGCCGGCTCCGTGGCCTCGCGCAGCCCGGTCTGCCCGCCCGCCGAGAGTCTGGCAACCCCTTCCTCGAATTCCCGGGCTGACATCGGCACGTACCTCGCCGTTCCCAGCGGGATGTCCGAGAGCCTGCCGACGGGCACATGGACCCGCGTGAATTCGAGCGGTTTGCTCTCAGCCGGTTTGCTCTCCGCCGCGAGATCCGTCGGCGGCGGGATTGCGGGCTCCTCGGCCCGGCTCGACTTCGGTGCGATGCACAGACACCCGATCAACGCCGCGACCATGCACCGCCAACGCATGCGGTGCGGCCCGCTGCCTGGACAGATAGTTGGACGGATGACGAGTCTGCCGCACGAGGCGTTCATGGCTGGTCTCGTCCGGCGGCGGTGGCGCCTTCCCGTTGAGGGGGCGACGAGGGTGCGATGATGAGGGACGGCTGCGGTGCAACCTGCGTCAGCGAACTCGCCGAGACGACTACCGGTGCGACCCGCGCTGGTGGCAGGGCGGGCTGACGTCGATGGAGGATGAGCCGCAGCGTCGCAGCCAGAATCGCCAAGGCCACCCCGGGCACGGCCGCCTGCGCCACCAGCGGTGCCAGTTCCGGAAACACCGCCGCCGCGATGCTCGCGATCGCCGCGAGGCCGAGCACCACCGGCACGGTTCGCAATCGCTGCAGGTAGACCCCCAACAATCCCAGCGCGAGCACGGGCGTCGAAACCGCGAGGACCAGCAGCCACGTTGGCAGCACCCAGATTCGGCCCGTGCCCGGTAGCCCCACGCCCGAGAAGACGACGCGTGGACCGGCCCCGGGCACGTCGACGGCCAGAGGCAGCCGCGATTCGGCGGGAAGCCCGATCGAAGGGGCGGCCTGCTGGGAAGGAGAGCAACTGGCGCTCAGCCACGCGGCCAGCACGTCGCGTGACACGACCGGCACACGACGAAGGCCGAGCGGCCCCCACTCCCAGCGTTGCTGCGATGTCCACCCGCTCGGATGCCCGATCGGATGCTCATCGGGCTCGAGCAGAAGTTCCCAATAGAACCGCCGTTCGATGGTGCCTGCGGGGAAGACCGGCGGCTCCAGGAAAACGACTGCCGGCATCCCGGCCACACGTCCGAACACGCCCGCCAGCGGTTCCAACGGACGATTGGCGACCAATTCCAACAGCCACGTCTGGTTTCCGGAACGCTGGGGAAGTTCGACGACGATTCGACCGGCGGCCTGAGCCGAACCCGGCACAGGCCGCCCGTTCAACAGCACCTCGACGGTCGTGTCGTCCGTGCGTGGAGCAACACCGCTCTGCAGGTCGTCGGTGGCGACCGCGGCCCAGCCGGAAGGCAGCGAGAGCGTGATCTGCTCGGCCGAACTGAGGATGGCATACCGATAGACGTCTTCCCTTCGATCACCGAAGAGCCGTGTCTGAAGCCACGCCGCCTCGACCACCGTGTCGCCCTGTGGCGAACGTTTGCGGGCCGCAATCGCCAGCGGCACCTTCTCCTGCGCCCGGGCCGTCGTCCAGGTGCGGCTGGCAATCGACCCCGGCGAGGCGATATCGCGTTTCCATGCATCGCCGCGGATGTCGATCGACAATGTCTCCGGCACGGTCAGGGCGATCGACTGGCGGCCGATCCGCGTGGCAGCCGGCAGCACCAACGGCAAATCCTCCGCCACGGTCGACTCCGGCGCAATCGTGGGAGTCGGAAGTTCGTACTGCACGGTCACTTCTCCCGCCCCCAACAGTGGCATGGCCAGCATGGCCCGCAGCTGCACCGTTGGCGGGCCGTCATCCAGATCAGGAGTGGCCCCTGCCGTTGCTGCTAGATCAGCATCAGGCACACCCGGCGAAAGCCCGTCGGCATCCTCCACGGGATTGAGCAGCAGCCCGTTCTGCCGCACTTCGAGCGTGCCGGTGCGTGTCACCGCTTCGGGCACGGAGAGCACGACAAACTCGAGCGGCACATGCGCGACGTCGAAGCGGATCGTCTCCCGCACGATCGTGTCCGATTCGTCGATGTCGGCCTGCACCGCGACGGTGGCATCGACCCGCCGGGGCAGGAACCGCCGTGTCGCCTCGAAGCTGCCGTCGGTGCCATCGAGCCGGTAGGCCAGTGCCACCCGGTCGGCATCGGATCGCATGGTGGTGGGTGTCAGTTGCCGCACCAGCCCGCGAATGCCGCCGGCATCGGGCAGGATTTCGATGTCGCTCTGCGACGTGATGATGATCGAGGCAGGCCCGACGAGATCGGCCTGTGGCGACGGGATCCGCCAGCCGACACGGCTGCTGTCGCGGTCGACTGACCGGCCACATCGAATTTCCACGACGGCGTCGCCGGCCAGCGGTTGCACGAAGGGGATGACCAATCGCCCACCCTCCGTCGATACGGCCGCGGAGTCGACGATGCTGGCGGGGCTCACTTCATCGACATCCCAGCCATCGAGCGCGACCACGATCCTCGACACAGGCGCTCCGCGGACCGAGATGCGGAGCCGCGCGTCGAGCGCCACGCGGGCCGCGGAGACGTCGTAGCGGTATTCAGGCTCGATCACCACGCGACTGCCGCGGGGAAGCACGCGAAGCGGCAGGCGGGCAGGCTGGGAGTCGTAGGCGAAGGCGGCGACGAAGCCCGGCCGACGGGCGGAGAGAGGCGGGTCGATGCGTCGATTGCTTCCCGCGTCTGCCCACTCCACCTGCCAATCCCCCTCCACCACGATGCTGGCCCGTCCCCACTGCCGCCACGCCGGGATCTTCTCCACGGCGAACCCCAGCGGCTCGAAGGTTTCCCGTCCGGCCGGATCGACGGGCCGCTCGCATTCCAATTCCACAACGCCGCGGCCATCGACGCCGCGGTCGATACGAATCACCGCCTCCGGCTGCACGTCGTTCCCCTCCAGCGCCACCAGTGCGGAAGGGCTGCGAATGCTCCGCAGTGTGGCCCGCGGCGGGAGCGAGACGCGGATCGTCGCGGTGTCGGGCGGGAGGTTGTCGAGGCGAATGCTGGCCTCCGTGATCGCCACGCGGCCATCGATCCTGACGAGGCTTTCGACCATCGACTGGGGCACCGCGGCCTTCGTCACGTCGGCGCCGATCGTCTCCGCGTTAGCCTGGTTCACCCGGGCACCGATCCGGATGGTGGCCGTCCCCGCCAGCCCGACGAGCGTGACGATGCTCCCTGCGCCGCCAGGCTGTGGCTCGACCCGTGGCGGCAATGACGACGGCCGGACCGAGACATCGGGCTCGATCCGCGGTGTCTTCAGTTCCACACGCGATGCCGTCGCCCGCGGCATCTGCAGCGTGAGCGACTCATGGTCGGGCGCCGCATCGAGCGCGATGTTGCCCGTGAGGAGAATGGAGTGCCGCAGGTCTTCGCCACTGCCGTCTGTCGGACCGGTCATCCAGAGTCGATAGCCCCCCTGCTGCGCCGCGACTCCCCCTGCGTCTACCGGCGGTGCAGCCGCGAGCAGCATCCGCCCCGGGCCCTCATACCGCGGAGCCGTCGTGAGCAGGAGCCCATCGAGTGCGAGCGGCAGGCTCACCCATCCGCTGCGGGCCTGCCGCACGGTGAGTTCGATCGTCACCGGGCAGGTCGCCTGCTTCGCGGGCCCAGCCGCAGCTTCCTCGGCTGCACTGGCAGACGGCACCACGCCGCGGAGCACCGCGTTTTCGAGCACGGCCGGTGGCGGCTCCGGCAGCCCTGGAAGTCCCTCCTTGATCCGCAACAGGTCGACGAAGTCGCGGTAGCGGAACCCCGGCACGGGCACGAGCCGGCCGGCGTCATCCTGCATATAAAAGATCTCAGGCGCCGACTCCCGCACCACGGGCTGGGCGACCGGATCGGCTCCGACGGCTTCAAACGTCGACATCGCGACCGCTGCCACGAGCAGAACTGCCCGCAGCACCAGCATGTCACGATGGAAAAAACGTCGTCGCGGCATCAAGGCCGGAAGGCTCCCGGGATCGGAGATCAAATCAGGTAGGGCAGCAGCCCTGGTCTCAAACCGGCCACACTGCTGGCAAGAAATTCCGGTTGCGCAAACGCGCACGGCTCCCTTTACCCTACCTTGCAGCCTACCCGCCGGCACCCGATTTCGTCGCGGAATTGCAGCGGGAAGGCCGCACAATCGTCCCGTCCGGCACAATCACGACCCGTGGCCAGCCTAGCTCAGCCGCGTCCGCAGGTCGGCCAGAACCTCCGGCGCGCAGGCGGCAATGAATGCCGGCTGGTCGAGCGACACCCACTCGATCGCCGCGGGCCCCTCCGCAAATCCACCGAGGCAGCCGCCGGCCTCACGGAAGATGAGCAGTCCTGCGGCCACGTCCCAGCAGGCGATCTTCCTCACCCAGAAGGCATCGAGCCGACCGCAGGCGAGCCAGGCGAGGTTGAGCGCCGTGGAACCAGTGCGGCGGGCGGAATGCACGTGCGGCACGACGGCGAGAAAGTCGGCGACCGCCACCGAGTCGACGGTCATGTGCGGAGGAAAGCTGAGTGCGACGAGCGCGTCTGACAACAGCACGCAGCCACTGACACGAATGGGTTTCCCATTCAGCCAGGCGCCGGCGCCGAGTTGCGCGTTGAAGCATTCGTCTCGCACCGGATCGTAGACCGTGCCCACCAGGATCTCATCGCCCCGTGCCAGGGCCACGGAGACGCACCAGGCAGGAAAGCCGTGCACGTAGTTGCTGGTGCCATCGAGCGGATCGACCATCCAACGCAGCGGCGGCCCGCCTGCGGAATGGTGGCTTCCGGGCTGGCCGTCGGCCGCATGCTCCGGCAGCGACTCCTCGCCAATGAAACCATGGTCGGGAAACGCCCCCAGCACGATCTGGCGGATCTCCCGCTGCGAGGCGAGATCGGCCTCGGTGACGAGGTCGCGTGGCCCCTTGTTCGACACGCCGAACCGGCCGACCCAGTCGAGGAGCACGCGGCCGCCCGCGCGGGCCGCAGCCTCACAGATCCGGAGTGCATCGGCGGGGATCGACGGCTGCATGGCGGGCTCGCGAGAGAGATATTCTGGTGCGCAGATGCGTCAGTGTAGTGGCCGCGTCAGGAAAAGTGGCCAGGAGTGTGTTCGGCGCCGGTAGAATCCCTGATGCCTTGTCAGCATGAGCATCAGCATCACAGGACTCAGACCTCCATGCCATCCCCTGCCCCGCTGCAATCTTCGCCCTCACAGCCCTCACCGGTCCCCGCCGCGACCACCAACTGGCTCGCCACCGGTCACCGCATGACCGACGCTGGTTCTGCCTGCTCGGCCGCCGTCGACCTCGATCAGCCGCGGCGGGGCATCACGCTGGCAGGCGCAGGCGTGTCTTCGGCAAGCACGCTGCTTGGCCTCGACCTGCGGTCTGCCCATCGGCTCACCGACCATTGGGTGCGTGGCGACGATGTCACCGCCGTCTACGAATCGGCCGACGCCCGCCACCTCCGTACCACCGCGATGTGGCGGCTGCATCGACCGGACGGTGACACTCGAGCCTGGGAACTCATCGCATCGGCGCAGACCTCCCTGCTGCAGAGCGATTCCGTGCTCGCGGTCGTCTCGGAAATCGATGCCACCGACATCCTCTGGGGAACGTGCAGCGACGGTGCGGTGCAATGGCACGCGGCCGAGTCGCCTGACGCGACCTGCGTGCTCGTGCGGCGAGACGGAACCGAGACGTCCGCCGGCACGAACGTGCTCGTGGCCGCGCACCCGGGCGACGCGCGGCGGATGACGGTCCGCAAAGATGGCAAGCGGGTCATCGTCGAGTGCTGGCTCTTCTCGACCGAGCTTGAGAAAGGAGTGCTGCTCCGCAGTCGCGTGCTGGCGGCGGTCGGTCCCGGGGTCGATGCCACCAGCTGGGCCGGAGATCTTGCGGCGAAGTTCGCCGCGTCGCCTCCGATGCTGACGACGTGAGGACTCCGGAGCGTCGGCGACGGGATTCACGTCCAACGCGATCCCCCGGCTCACGCCGGGGGCTTGTATGGATTCATAAAAGCCCGGAGCGTCAGCGATGGGATGGCAATTTTCCGGCCAATTTTTGCGCTGGCCGCGAGCGGCCTCGGGGCGTTACATTGCCCCCATCTTTCCTGTGTTCCCTTGCCACGGATCGGCTCGGGCCTGTTGATCGGTTCAACGAGTCGGCCGTTGGCGCATCAGCACCGTTCCGCGGTGCCCAGACGAAGAGGTGGATGCCGTGGCCGACATCGTCTTTGCGTTCGATCCCGCGATCGACCGCCCACTCCCCAGGCTTGAAGCCACGCCCACCGCTGTTGCGGAGCCGCTTGCAACGGCCGCCACCGATGCGCTCCTGTCTGCTGCTGCCGCCGCCCGGCAGGCCGATGCCGCAGTGCTCGTGCTCTTTGGCCGCGTGCTCGATCCCCAGCGGGCCAGCCCCGCCCAGGCGGCCATGCTCCGCTCGATCATCACCGGCCTGGCCGCCCACGGCTGCCGCACGGTCTGGCTGGCGGCCGACACCAGCGCCTGTGCCGACATCGCCCGGATGCTCGGCGAACCAGCGGGCCTCGAGTTCGTCACGCCGACTTCACCACTGTCGCTCGACATCCGCGGCATCATGGTGGAGATCGTCTCGGCAAACGACAGACATGCCGCCGTTTCATCGGCGCTGACAACGCCCACCGATGCCGCCCTCACGCCGCACTCAACACTCGAGCGGCGGATCGTCGTGGGCTGGGATGCCTCTCATTGGAATTCCGAACGGTGGGATGAAGAACCGGCCGTGGCAGACCACCGCTGGATGCACGCTGCCGGCCCGCTCACAAACACCTTCTGCGTCTGGGGATCCCGCCGCCGGCCACCCTCGACCGCCAGTCTGCATCATCTCCCCGCACTGCAGGCCCGCTCGGCGCACGAAGCGGCAGCAGGCTCCTGCGGCATGCTCACGCTCCTTGATCATCCGACCGTGGACGAGGGAGTGCTGGTTTCAGCCCGCCGCAATCAGCTCGATTCAAGCGCCGACTGGCGGCACAACTGGCGGGAGGTGCCCACGCATCACGTCGCCTGGCGAACGATCACGATCGCCTCCGCCACCGGCGGCGACGAGGAACTGGCCACCGCGATCTGGTCGGCGATCGAAGCCCTGTCGCTCGATGCCAAGGGACCGCTTGAGATCATCCGCTGCCACGTCGAATGCGGCACGAGCGTGGCCCGACGCGTGCGCGTGGCGGAGATCTCGGCCGAGACACTGGCCCGCGTGCGGCAACTCTACGATGCCCGCACGTTCCGCGCCTGGTGCCAGGAGGTCGTTGCTGATCCTGGCGAGTCATTGATCGCGCTTGGGCACTCGCGTTCCGGCGCGAAGCCCGGCAGCACCACGTCGTTCTCGACGGCCCTGGCAGACATTGTCAATCGTCTCGAGCAGGAGCCCCTGCACCCCATTCCCCAGGACCTCGCCCGCGAGTCCGCCTGGCTGGCCCTCGAACTCATCGAATCCACCTAACTGGCTGTGGAAAAAGCCTCCACGGAGTCCGCGACATGCACATCGAAACAATTCACATCGAACGTTCCGGCTCGTTGACCGGCGTCACGATCGACCACCTCGGCCCCGGCGTGCAGGTGCTCCACGGCACCAACGAAACCGGCAAGACATCCCTGCTCGAATTCCTGCGGGCGATGTTCTTCGGCTTCGAAGGGCTGTTTCGCCGCGGCGTGCTCGATCCACAGCTGCCATGCGCCGGCAAGCTGATCGTGCACACGGGCCCGGAGGGACGCCGGCTGGCGATCGAGCGCCGGCATGAGGGGCCGGAACTGGCGACGCTGACACGGGCCAGCTACGAGGACGACATCGTCGGCCTCGGCGGTGACCATGGCGACTTCATCTCGATCAAAGACATCGTGCCGCCGGTGGATGGCCGCCCTTGGAACCGCCCCTATCTGCAGGACATCGTCGGCGACATCGACGAGCGGACGTTCACGAATGTCATGGCCTTCGGCCTCGACGAACTGCACGAGCTCCGCACGCTCGACCCGGAGGGCTGTGGCAGCCGGCTCTACGAAC
>CANHYS010000045.1 GCA_947464585.1 Planctomycetaceae bacterium
CGCGCCCCTCTGGGCCCTCGGCTGGGATAGGCGAAGCGTGATCCTCAAGTTGCTCGACGGCGGCACATGGTCCACGTTCCGGGTGCCGAAGGGGAGCTACACGTTCGACCCGCGGCATGGCTGGTTTACGGAGTGGCCGCGGATCCGTGAGGTGGGCAATGGAAAATTCCTGATGGTGATGCACGGGCAGATGTTCGACTTCCCTCGCACCTTCTCGCGGGCGAACACCGCGGGCATCCGGTCGGTCTGCACGCACCTCCGCTATGTGCCCGACTTCTGCGACTGGAACGGCAGGCTCGTGATCGCCGCCGACGACACGAGCGTGATGGGCAATCCGCTCGCCGGTCAATCGCAGTCGAACCTCTGGTTTGGCAACTTCGCCGAACTGAAAACCTGGGGGCCGACGGCCGGCTGGGGCGGCGTCTGGGTTGGCGACTCGGTCGAGAAAGGCGTGCCGAGCGATCCGTTCCTGTTTGCCGGCTACAAGAGCCGCGTGCTGCATCTGACGCACGACGCAGACTCTCCGGTGACATTCACCATCGAGGCCGACGTGCAGGGGAATGGACAGTGGCAGCCACTCGAATCGATCACTGTGCCTGCGAAGGGCTACCGACATCATGTCTTCAGCGCCGACGTGAACGCGGAATGGGTGCGGCTCAAGGCCGACGCGGCCTGCATTGCCAGCGGGTATTTTCACTACGGCGACGGCCACGCGCCGCTGCAGACCGCCGCAGCTGACACCGCTAGCAAGCCCGTGACGCCTGCGCTCATTCGTCCGGCGAAGGGCAACAGGAACCTGCAGGTCGTGCTGGGCGACCGCTATTACGAGGTTGACGAACGGCTCGACTTCACAGCCCTGCCCGAGCCGGAAGAGGTCAGCGACATCCGCCCCACGCTGGCACTGCAGTCGGAGTTCAGTGTGGATGCTGCGTCAGTCGTCATCACCGACGGGAATGGAGACCGGTGGCGGCTGCCCCGGACCGACGCGATGTTCGACAAGCCCTTCGCGAGCGGCTGGCCTCGCGGCGTGCGGGAGGTAGCGAGCGAGCGGAATCTCGCCAACTTCCACGGCATCTTCTACGAGATCCCGCGATCGAGCGACTCAAAGTCTGGCGAACTTCGAAAGATCGACTATCGCAAGATGAAACCGGTCGCGGCCCATCGGATGCCGATCGTGGACTTCTGCACCTGGCGCGGGCTGATGGTGATGTCGGGCGAATTCGCCCCGCCCACAGTCGGCCGTGTGTTCCGCTCGGCCGACAAAAAGGCCGCCCTCTGGTTTGGCAAGACGGACGACCTTTGGCAACTCGGCAAGCCGGTCGGACACGGCGGCCCCTGGAACAAGACGGCGGTGCAGGGGGGAGTGCCGAGCGATCCATTCCTGATGACGAACTTCGACCGCAAGTCGCTGTCGCTCTCGCACGACGCCACGCAGCCGGTGACGTTCACAGTTCAAGTCGATTTTCTCGCGACCGGCGACTGGAGCGAGTATGGCCGTTTCACGGCCGAGCCGGGCACGGCCTTCACCCACGCGTTTCCTGCGGGCTACGCCGCACACTGGGTCCGCCTCCGTGCCGACCGCGACTGCGTGGCCACGGCAGAATTCACCTACGAGTGATCGAGGCCGAAGTAATCGCAGCCGAATCGCGATTCGACCGTAGGGCGACTCACGCTTCGTCGAGCGGGTGCATCCTGACCACGAGCGACTCGTAGCCGAGCGGACGATCGTAGGCGGGCGTGTGCTCGACGCGGTCTCGCTTCGAAATGAGCTCCACGCGGCCCACCCGCCGACAGAGCAGCCCCAGCAGCACCCGCATCACCGTACGGGCATGCGCGGCGCCCAGGCAGAGGTGGGCGCCGAAGCCGAAGGAGACATGAGGGTTCGGCTTGCGGTCGAGCCGCACCTCGTCAGCCGCCTCGAAGACCTCCTCGTCGAGGTTCGCCGAGGCCCAGCAGAGCGTGGCCCGCTCGCCCGCCTTCACCTGCATGCCATGCACGTCGGTGTCGACGGGGCAGACGCGGCCGATGTGCGTGAGCGGCATGTAGGCCCGGAAAAACTCCTCGCTCGCGTGCACGATGCGATCCGGGTCGGCCCGCAGAAATTCGAGTGCCTCGGGCCGCTCCGCCAGGTAGCCGATCGCACAGGCCACGCTGTAGATCACCGTGTCGCGGCCGCCCGCAAACATGAGGTTGGCGAAGCCGAGCATCTCCTCGCGGGTGAGCGGCCGGCCGTGAAAGCTCGCCTTTGTGAGCACGCCATAGAAATCATCGCCGGGATTCGTGGCCGCGCGGTCGAACTGCTCGTTCAGGTAGCGCTCGAGCGCCGCCCCCTTATGCACGCCACGCTCCCCGTCTGCGACGTGAAAGACGTGAATCCCCCAACTGATGAATAGATCGGCCTCCGACTCGGGCACGTCGAGCAGGATCGCGAGCGCCTTCGACTGCAGCGGCAGCGCGAACCCTTCCACGATCTCGATCGAATCGCGGCTGAGAGCACCCGCCAAGAGCCGATCGGTGAGTTCCTCGACCCGCGCCACAAACGCCGGCTGCTTCGCCCTCAGGAAAAAGGGCTCCACCAGCTTCCGATAGTCGGTCTGCTCGGGAGGATCCACCTCGATTGGCAACTGCCGCACGCTGCGGACATCCTCCTCCGACGGGATCGGCACCCGAAACGGCGCGTCGGAACTATAGGTATGCCAGTCCTTCGCCGCCCTGCGGACATCCTCGTGCCGCAGGATCATCGGAATGACTTCCTTGTCGGTCGGCAGACCGAGCACGCCGTCCGAGCGGCGTTTTTCACGAAATGGATCGGGGATGTCGCCCATGGCTGTAACTATAAGAAGTTCCTGGGCGATTGTCTCGCACGGCTCCCCCTGTTCGTCACTGCGGCTGTCCAACGATCCTCGCGACGGCAGTCATGAACCACTGCGGCACGAGCCGCTTGAGCCGCCAGAAGATCCGGCCCCGGAGCGGCAGCACGACGTAGAGCTGCTTGCGACGGATCGCCCGCAGCGTGGCCTCGGCGACATCGTCGGCGGTGATCCGCGCCTCGGCAAAATACGCCTTCGCTGTGGCCTTGAGCGCAGGCCGGTGCCAGCGGCCGGCGTCGAGCAGATTCGTCGCCACGAAGCCGGGGCAGAGCACCGTCACGCCCACGCCGCGGTGCAGCAGCTCCGCATAGAGCGTCTCGGAGAGCGACACGACCGCGGCCTTCGACACGTTGTAAGCGCCCATGGTCGGCGCCGACGCAACCGCCGCCATCGAGGCCGTGTTGACGATGTGGGCACCGTGCGGATTCTCCGTGAGCCAGTCGACGAACGCATCGCAGCCGTAGAGCACGCCGAAGAGATTCACGTCGAGGATCCACCGCCAGTCATCGAGCGGAAAGCGGCCCACCTCGCCCGCGCCGCTCACGCCCGCGTTGTTGACCACGAGGTCGATCCGCTCCCATTGGGCGCGGAGCCGGTCCCGAAGCGACTTCCACTCGGCCGGAACGGTCACATCGAGCCGCTCTGCCTGGGCGGTGCCGCCCGCCTGCACGACGAGCGACACGGTCTCGAGAGCCCCCGCGTCGTCGACATCGCAGACCGCGACATGCCAGCCGTCGCGGGCCAGCCGCACGGCCAATGCCCGGCCCAGTCCGCTGGCCGCTCCCGTGATCAGCGCATGGCGACGACGGACACTCATGGAGCGGCCCGCAATGCCCGGTCGATCCGCTCGAGGATCGTGCGGATGATCTCACGGTCGGAGTCGGGCCGACGCGGACTGTCGGGGTGTGGCTCATCGCCTGCGATCAGCCCCTGCAGATGGAGCGCCTGGGCCATCGAGTGTTTGTACGCGGGCACCGGCCGACGAAACGCGAAATCGCCCAGTGCCTGCAGGGCGTCGTCGAGCTCGTCGAATCGGCTGTCACCTGCGGCCCACCACTGATCCCGCTTTGCAAACGCCTCCGGCGACGCTGTCGAAAGCCCCAGCAGCCAATCGCTGCCATACCGCACCATGTCGATCGCCAGGTCGTTTCCCGTGAACACGTGAAACTCTGGTCGCACGCGATTCCGCAACGCGAGCCGCTCCCACTCCAGCCGCCGCGACAGCGACGAATGCTTCGCACCGATACAGTTGGGAATCTGCAGCATCTCGGCATAGGCATCGATCGCGAGCACGCGGCCGCTCGGCACGAACTCGGTCGAGAGCTCGAAGCCGATGAACGACTCCACACGCCGGGCCAATTGGCGATACCGTGCGAGCATGTCGGCATCGCTGCCGGACGTGAGCCCAAACGATGGAAAGATCACCGGCAGGCCTCCGACGGCTGCGATCATCTCGAGCTGCCGTCCATAAGCATTCTCGTCGAACGCCGCGCCGGCAGCGTCGACCACGCAGGCCCCCGCCACGAGCTCGCCGCCCGGCCCGAGCGTGTCGCGTGCAATCCGAAGCGCCTGCTGACGCGTGCTGTCGTCGATGAGCTGCACATAGCCCGTGTCCATGTTGACGGCGGGCGTGATTCCGGCCACGGCTGTGCGGGCCACATGGGCGGCGAACCCGTCCCAGTCGATCCGCCGGTCGGCAGCAAAGGGAAGAAGAATCGCCGACATGCCCCGAATGCGACGCCCCGGCCGGACGAGCGTGGCCGGGTCGAGAGCGAATAAGGAGACGCAGCTCTCTTGCATTTTTTATCTGTTCCCTGACTGTTGCCAAAGGGGTGGCAAAAGAGCTGCGTCCCCTTTTTCCTGTGTATGATGCCGGCTGATCGACACAGCCATTGAATGCCACGGCAACTTCCATGTCTAGCCAGCAGCAGCGGTATCCACGGGTGGCGAGATTTCGCTCGCCTGCTGAACTGCAAGCCCACCTCGCCACGCTCGATTCGCCCATCCCGCTCGACGAGGCCGTGCTCTCCGCGACGGAGGGCTCGCCGCTGGCCGCCGCAATTGACATCGGCAACCGCCGGGCCGGCAACCGCTGGTGCATTCATCCGATGGAGGGCTGGGACGCCAGCGCCGGGGGCCAACCCACCGACATGCTTCTCCGCCGCTGGCGGCGGTTTGGCGAGAGCGGTGCCAAGCTGATCTGGGGCGGCGAAGCGGTGGCTGTGGTGCCCGAGGGCCGCGCGAATCCAAACCAACTCTGCGCACCGGCCTGCGGCCGCTCCGGCTTCGCGACGCTTCTTTCAACCGTGCGCGAGGCCCACCGCGAGCGGCATGGCCGCGCCGACGACCTGGTCGTCGCTCTGCAGCTCACCCATTCGGGAAGGTTCTCCAAGCCGACGACCGCGGGTCGACAGCCGATTCTCGCCTACCATCACCCGCTGCTCGATGGCCGGCAGGGCATCGAGCCCGCGGCTGGTTCGTGCCTGCTGACAGACGACGACGTGGAACGGCTCATCGACAGCTACGTTGCGGCGGCCCGCGATGCCGAAGCGGCCGGATTCGACATGGTCGATCTCAAGGCCTGCCACGGCTATCTCGTGCACGAGTTTCTCTCAGCCCGCCACCGAACGGGAAGGTTTGGTGGTGATTTTTCCGGCCGCACGCGGCTGCTTGCCACGCTCGTCGAGCGGGTCCGTGCGGCCTGTCCGGGGCTTCTTGTCGGCGTGCGGCTTTCACTTTTCGACACAGTGCCATGGCACAAGGTGGGCGACCATGGCGAGCCGTGGCCGTTTCAAGATTCCCTGCCGTACGACTGTGGCTTCGGTGTCGACGAGCGGGATCCCACTCGGATCGACCTGGCAGAGCCGCTCAGGCTGCTGACGATGCTTCGTGATCTTGGGGTGGCTGCCGTCAATCTTTCCGCGGGCAGTCCCTATACGGTGCCGCACATCATCCGCCCCGCGGCATTTCCGCCTTCCGACGGCTATCCGCCGCCTGAGGATCCGCTCATCGGCGTCTGGCGGCAGATCGACGCGGCCCGCCAGGCCAAGGCGGCCGTGCCGGGGCTCGTGATGGTGGGATCGGGCTACACGTATCTTCAAGACTACCTCGTGCATGCCGCCCAGGCCGCCGTGCGGCAGGGCTGGATCGACATGGTGGGCCTCGGCCGGATGGTGCTCTCCTACCCGGAACTCCCCGCCGACTCGCTCGCCGGGAAGCCGCCTGCCCGCACGGCGGTCTGCCGCACCTTCAGCGACTGCACCACCGCCCCGCGCAACGGACTCCGCAGTGGCTGCTATCCGCTCGACGACTTCTACAAGTCGATGGAGCCGGAGGCCTCCGAAATGAAGGCGATCAAGCAGCGGGCGTGACGCACTACAGCCACTGAAGCAACACCGACTGGTTCGCCGGCTGCGGCATGCTCGTCGCCGGCGGATTCTGCTACAGGATGCTCTTGGACGAATCATGCGTCGCTCGTGAGTCGCAGAATGCACCGGCTCCTGCGCGTGCCTCCGACCGGCTCCTCAGCATCTTAGGATTTCTCGTCTCCCGTCCGTAGTCTCGCTAAGCAGATTTGCGCATCGACGGTTGATCATCCAACGGCTACCTTTTCCCTATGGAAGAGATTCTCGCAACGGCGTGGAAGTGGTGGCTCGTGCTCTGGCCGCACGTGCTGGCCGCCTCCATCCTCGCCATCACCATCGCCGCTTCCGCGCATGCGATCCTCGTCAAGCGCGACACGCGGTCGACGATCGGCTGGGTCGGCCTGATCTGGCTGTCGCCCGTCTTCGGTGCCATCGCGTATGCCGTGCTTGGCGTCAACCGGATCCGCTCGCGGGCCGGCCAGCTGCGGGCCGGCCAACTCGCGGTGACGCATGAACTGCAGACGGCAGTGCCCTCACGAGAGCGGCTCGACGACGCCATCGGCCCGGCCCACGCGCCCCTGCGGTCGCTGGCCAGGCTCGTCGGCGAGGTGACCGGCCGGCCGCTCGTCGAAGGCAACGCCATCGAGCCGCTCATCGGTGGCGACGAGGCCTACCCGAGGATGCTCGCCGCGATCGACGCCGCGACCCGCAGCATCGGGATGGCGTCCTACATCTTCGACAATGACCCAACGGGAAAACGTTTCGCCGCCGCGCTCGCCCGCGCCGCGAAGCGAGGCGTCGCCGTCCGCGTGCTCGTCGACGGCATCGGCTCGCGGTACACGTGGCCCTCCATCATCGGCGTGCTGGCAGAGCAGGGGGTGAGAGTCGAACGGTTCCTCCCCACCACTGTGCCGATCTATTTCCCCTATGCCAACCTCCGTAACCATCGCAAGATTCTCGTCGTCGACGGCGCGATCGGCTTCACCGGCGGCCTCAACATCCGCGACGGCTGCTGGCTGGCCAATCAGCCCCGACATCCTGTCCGCGACATGCACTTCGAGCTCCGCGGTCCGGTCGTCACGCAACTGCTCGAGGTGTTTGCGGAGGACTGGGCCTTCGCCGCCGACGAGGTGCTCGTGGGAGACGGCGCCACGGCTGAGGCCAACGCCGCCTGGTCGCCCAGCCTTGACTTCGCCGGCGCGATGCTGGCCCGCGGCATCCGCTATGGACCTGACGATCCCGACATCGGCCGGATCAAGCTCGTGCTCGTGGGGGCGCTGGCCGCCGCGCAGAAATCGGTGCGGATCATGACGCCCTATTTCCTGCCCGACGATGCCGTCTGCCAGGCGCTCGACGTGGCGGCGATGCGGGGCGTGACCGTCGACATCGTGCTCCCCGATCAGAACAACCTGGCGCTGGTCAGCTGGGCCTCAACGGCACTCCTCTGGCAGGTGCTCGGCCGTGGCTGCAATGTCTGGATGTCGCCGCCGCCCTTCGACCACACCAAGCTGATGGTCGTCGACGGCGCCTGGGCGATGTTCGGCAGCGGCAACTGGGACGACCGCAGCATGCGGCTCAACTTCGAATTCAACGTGGAGACCTACGACCGCGGCCTCGCCGCAGCACTCGACCGGCACGTCGGCGAAGTGATCGCCCGTTCCCGCCGCAAGACGCTGGCCGAGGTCGACGCCCGCAGCCTCCCGATCCGCCTCCGCGACGGCGTGGCCAGGCTGTTCTCCCCTTACCTGTAACCGTCTTTTCGTCGCTCGTTGTCAGCCCGCGACCCACACCCTAAATTCACCGTTCATGACACACATCACCACCTTCGACGCCGCGACCAGTCCGGTCGACCAACTGCGGGCGATCGGCCGGGAATTCCACTCCCGTTCGTGGTCGCTCGGCACGAGCAGCAACTACAGCGTGGTCAGTTCGCGTGATCCGCTCGAACTCCTCATCACCGCCAGCGGCAAGGACAAGTCGGCCCTCGGCCCCGATGACTTCGTCCGCGTCGATTCGAGCGGCCGTGTGATCGACGGCTCGACGCGAAAGTCGTCGGCCGAGACGCTGCTGCACTGCCTGATCGCCGACCTCGTGCCGGCCCTGGGCGGGGGCCCCGTGGGGGCGGTGCTCCACACCCACTCCGTCTGGAGCACGATCCTCTCCCGCGCCGACCTCGCCAAGGGCAGCCTCCGCATCGAAGGCTACGAGATGCTGAAAGGACTCGAGGGAATCGGCACGCACGACACCATCGAGGACGTGCCGATCTTCGCGAACGGCCAGGACATGACCGAATTGGCGGGCCGGATCCGCGACCGCTTCACCACGGCCGATTGGAGCAATCCAAAACGGCCGCCCTGCCACGGATTTTTACTCTCCGGGCACGGCCTCTATACCTGGGGGCAGAGCCTCGCCGAGGCCCGCCGGCACATCGAGATTCACGAGTTTCTCTTCGAGGTGGTAGCGCGGAGCCGAATGCTCGCGTCTACCACGCACCACTAGCAGCCTTCTCTGGCTCCTCCGCAGCTTCCGCTTCCCAGCTTCCTTCGACAGCACCATCACGAGCGAAAGGCACCACCATGGCGATCGTCACCGTTCCCTCCGAGTCGAGGAAGATCACCGATCCCGCGGAGATCAAGTCGTTCCTCAAGGACCACGGCATCGACTACAACGTCTGGCCGCTGGAAGACCGGGTCGATCCTGCCGGGCCCGCCGCGGAGATCCTCGCCGCGTACGATCCTGAGATCGCGGAGCTGAAACGGCGCGGCGGCTTCGTCACCGCCGACGTCATCGATGTCTATCCCGACACGCCAAACCTCGACGCGATGCTGTCGAAATTCAGCAAGGAGCACACGCACACCGAGGACGAGGTGCGGTTCATCCTGCAGGGCAGGGGGGTGTTTCACATCAACCCGATCGACCGGCCCGTCTACGCCATCGAGGTCTGGGCGGGCGACATGATCAGCGTGCCGCTGGGCACGCGGCACTGGTTCGACCTCTGCACCGATCGCCGCATCCGTGCCATCCGCCTTTTCCAGGACATGAGCGGCTGGACACCCCACTACCTCGAGGATGGCGTCCATGCCGGCTACGAACCGCTCTGCATGGGGCCGGCGTGGATTGCCGGCGAGGGAA
>CANHYS010000046.1 GCA_947464585.1 Planctomycetaceae bacterium
GCGACAGATCCTTGTTCGACCAGGCCATCCCGGCCCTGAGAAAGGCGGCCCGCGCCTAGCAGGAGGCTGTCCGCCTGGAGGCCGTCGTAGCGCTGGGAGACATCGGTCCGGACGCGGCTTCGGCGATTCCGATCCTGGAACTCGTCTCCGAGGAAGATCCGTCCAAGTCGGTGCGGTCCGCTGCTGCCACCGCCCTTGCAAAGATCAAGGGCAGCTGACGGGGCAGAGAAGCCTCTGCGTGACCACCCCTGAGGCGACCACCCCTGAGGCGACCACCCCTGAGTCGGCAAGGTATGAGGGCATGTCTCCCCTCTCTCCAGCCGCACACCCCAGCTGGCCGACCCTATGGTGCTGGAGCCCTATTCCGTTGGAATAGGGGTTTGGTCATGTAGGGCGAGTGGCGGGGGGATAACAATGGCGCACTATGGCCTGTTTCGCAGACTTTGGCTGACGCGGTTCTCGCAGCCGGCCCGGGAGCGTCCTCTCTACCGACATATTCTCCGAAAGCCTCCCAGACGGATCATCGAACTGGGGGTCGGCACGCTGGGGCGGACGGAGCGAATGCTCGGGCTGCTGCGGTCTGCTCATCCCGGGACCGATCTGCACTACGTGGGACTCGACCGTTTCGAAGGACGGCTCCCCGAGGATCCGCCAGGCGTGACGCTGAAGCAGGCACACCAGCGGCTGCACGGACTGGCTCGGGTGCAGCTCGTGCCGGGCAATGTCGACACCTCCCTGTCGAGGCTCTGCAACCACCTAGGGTCATTCGATCTGGTGCTGATTTCAGCCGACAACGACCCGCGGTATCTCGATCGCTGCTGGTTCTTCATCCAGCGGATCGTCACGGTGCAGACCGCCATCTTCGCCGAGTCGAGTGTGGGCAGCAGCGGCGTGTGGACTCCCGTCTCGAAGGCCCGTGTCGACGAACTGGCTGCGAAGACGGTTCTCAGACGCGCCGCATAGCGGCGGGTGGCAGGGCAGGGGCCCGGGGGCTACATTGAGAGGCGGTCTCGCCACTCAATCCCCGCCCCACAATCTTCTCACCCGATGTCCTCCACGCCCCGCACGCTGCTCGACAAGATCTGGGACGCCCACGTCGTCTGCACCCCACCCGGCGAACTGCCGCTGCTCTACATCGACCGACACCTCGTGCATGAGGTGACCAGCCCGCAGGCCTTCGAGGGGCTACGACTGGCTGGCCGCCCTGTGCGGAGGCCGGATGCCACCTTCGCCACACCCGACCACAACATCCCCACGACCGACCGGCGGCTTCCGATCGCCGATCCGATCTCGAAGCAGCAGATCGACACGCTCCGCACCAACTGCCGCGAGTTCGGCGTTCGGCTGTTCGATCTGGGTGATGCCGATCAGGGCATCGTGCACGTGATCGGCCCGGAACTGGGAATCACGCAGCCGGGCATGACGATCGTCTGTGGCGACAGCCACACCGCCACGCACGGCGCCCTGGGGGCGCTCGCCTTCGGCATCGGCACGAGCGAGGTGGAGCACGTGCTCGCCACGCAGACGCTGCGGCAGGCCAAGCCGAAGTCGCTCGAGCTGCGGGTCGAGGGATCGCTGCACCCCGGGGTCACGGCGAAGGACCTCGTGCTCTACCTGATCGGAAAACTCTCCACCGAGGGCGGCACGGGCCACGTGATCGAATACACCGGTCCCTGCATCCGCCGCCTCGGCATGGAGGAGCGGATGACCGTCTGCAACATGTCGATCGAGGCGGGAGCGCGAGCCGGCATGATCGCCCCGGACCAGATCACCTTCGACTACCTGCGGGGCCGGGACTACGCGCCGCGGAACTTCGACCGGGCCGTGGCCGAGTGGGAACGCCTCCCAGGCGATCCAGGCGCGATGTTCGACCGCGTCGAGATCTTCGAGGGGGGCGATGTCGTGCCTCAGGTCACGTGGGGCACCAATCCCGCCCAGGTGGTGGGCATCGATGCCACGGTGCCCGATCCAACGGCCTTCGGCGATCCCAACGAACGGGAAAGTGGCAGCCGGGCCCTCGACTACATGGGGCTCTCGGGGGGCACGAAGATCGTCGACATCCCGCTCGACCGTGTCTTCATTGGCTCCTGCACCAACAGCCGGATCGAAGACCTCCGCGCCGCGGCCAACGTTGTTCGCGGCTACCGTGTGGCGTCCACCGTCCACGCAATGGTCGTGCCCGGCAGCGGCCGCGTGAAGAGGCAGGCGGAACAGGAGGGGCTCGACCGCGTGTTCCGTGATGCCGGCTTCGAATGGCGGGAGGCCGGTTGCAGCATGTGCCTGGGCATGAACCCCGACACACTCACACCCGGCCAACGGTGCGCCTCGACGAGCAACCGCAACTTCGAGGGCCGGCAGGGCAAGGGCGGCCGCACGCACCTCGTTTCGCCAGCGATGGCGGCCGCCGCTGCCGTCACCGGCCACTTCACCGACATCCGCCACTGGCTCTACCGCTGAACAAACCACTGCACGACAGCCTCACCCCATGCAATCATTCATCACCCACACCGGCATTGTTGCCTCGCTCGACCGGGCCAACGTCGACACCGATCAGATCATTCCCAAACAGTTCCTCAAGCGGATTGAGCGGACCGGCTTCGGCCAGTTTCTTTTCTTCGACTGGCGATTTCTGCCCGACGGTGCGCCAAACCCCGAGTTCGAGCTCAACCAGCCGATCGTCGCTGGTGCGAGCGTGCTCCTCGCCCGGCGCAACTTCGGCTGTGGATCAAGCCGCGAGCACGCTCCCTGGGCACTCGCCGACTACGGCTTCAAGGTCGTGATCGCGCCCACCTTCGCCGACATCTTTTTCAACAACTGCTTTCAGAATGGCATGGTTCCGATCCGTCTTTCTGAGGAGGATGTCGAGGAACTCTTCCGCCGGACGAGGGCGGCGGAGGCGGCCGGCGGGCCCTACCGGCTGCATGTCGACCTGCCGGCCTGCACCGTGAGCGACGATGCCGGATTCTCCCGTTCATTCACGGTCGACCCGTTCCGCAAACGATGCCTCCTTGAGGGACTCGACGATATTGGCCTGTCGCTCCAGCAGGTCGACAAGATCGCCGCCTGGGAGGCGGCCCATGCCGCGTCGGCCGGGGAGTGAACGCTATGGCCTTCTCCGGTGGCGGTCGATGCGTTCCACAGTATGCGGCTCCCACCATCTGGTTGGCATTGGCATGCGGCCTCTGGTGCCGGTTCGCGGGGGCGGCCGCGCCGCAGCCCCAGCGCATCGACCTCGTCACGGATATCCCCGGAGCGGGTGACCTGGCTGCCCCAGCCAACGGGCAGACGCTCTACGTGCTCGATACGAGACGCGGCGAGGTCGTGGCAGTCGATCCGTTCGAGCCCACGAAGCGTTGGTCTGCCGTGGCGGCGGGCCCGCCGGCGGCAGCCGGCACCGTCACGCTCTCGATGGCATGCATCGACACGAGCATGATCGCGCTGCTCTGCCGTTCTCAAGACGCCTGGTCGTTGCAGACGCATCGGCTTCAGCCGGGCACTGCAGCAGAGCCAGGCGAGCCAGTCCAGACGGTGTCGGTGGGCGCGGCCCCACGCGGTCCCGGGCCGGCCCCCGCGAACGCCGTTCGGCCGGAAGCTTACGATCAGGCATGCCTGATCGTAAGCCCCTCTCGTGACTGGCTGGGCGTCTGTGGCCTGCCGGCCCCACTGCCCGCGGTGCTGCGTGCGCCGATCGCCGGCGCACGGATCGGCGGCCTGTCATCGCGAGCCTGCCCGGTGCTGGCCCCGGGGCAGCGGCTCTCCGCAGCCACGATCAGCACGGCCGAGGAGTTCGTGCTCTTCGCCACCGATCCGGCATCCCGCACGCCCGCGAGCTTTTTCGTCTCGTTCTACCTGCCTCCCGATCCACGGCAGATGCTGCACCTCGATACGTCGCTGCCGCAGGTCCGCGACGCCGCATTCTGCCGGACTGACGGCACGCTCTGGGTGGCCGGCGGCGAGGCGGGAAGCGACACCGCCCCCGAGGGACTGTGGCGAATCGACGCCATTCTGCGGAACGGTCGGCAGGCGGTACAGCCTGTCTGCGTGGCCCGCCTCGATGGCGCCCGGTCCGTGGTCTGCCTTTCGGACAAGGCGATCATCGTGACACACGGACGCGAGGCCCGCACCGTGTCGCGGATCGACCCCACCCAACCCAAGAGCACGCCATGACCATGCAGCCAAGCCAGTCCGACCCGTCACCCCAGCCCAGCCGCCGCGAGAAGATCGAAGCCCTGCTCCGGGACGATCCCGACGACGTGTTTCTGCGGTACAGCCTGGCGCTTGAGATGGAGTCTGTCGGAGAATGGGAGGCTGGTCTCGAGATCCTCGAATCGCTTGCCCGGGGAACGCCGCCCTATGTGCCCGCCTTCCAGATGGCCGCACAACATCTCGTGGCCCGCGAACGGATCGAGGAGGCCCGCAGCACGCTCCGCGAAGGCATCGAGGAGGCGAGGCGTCAGGGCAAGGCCCACGCCGCCGGCGAAATGTCGGAACTGCTGATGAGCCTCGGCGATGTGGGCGAAGGCTGACCGCCGGAATCGGCGGATGCACGTCGAGTTCGTAACGCAGCGCCTTGCGTGGGGAGGGGGTGCCCACACCCCGTCGCCGGACGTTCGCTACGTCGACCAATCCGCTTAGACGGATCGGTGCCCGCTGCCCTTCGCTCACTCGATGCTGACTGCGCTCCGGCATCCTGCCTGCGCCGACCAATCCGCTGAGACGGATCGGTGCCCGAGCAACGCCGGCTCTCGGGGCATGGGCACCCCCTCCCGGCACCCTCTCCCGGCACATCGGTCACGCCAACGCCGGCGCCGGTTCGGCCGATTCGGCGCCGCGGGTGATCACGAATCCCATCTCCGCGATCATCTTGTAATCGGCCTCGGGCAGCTGTCCCTTCGTGGTCAGGTAGTCGCCCACGAACATCGAGTTGGCCGCGTAGAGCCCCAGCGGCTGCAGGGTGCCCAGGTGGATTTCCCGTCCGCCGGCAATGCGGATCTCCGCTGCCGGGTTGAGCATCCGCATCATCGCCAGGCCGCGCAGGCAGTCGCGGGGGCTGACACGGTTATTGCCCTCCAGCGGCGTGCCGTCGATCGCGTTGAGGAAGTTGAGCGGAATCGACTCCACGCCGAGGCTACGCAGCTCCATCGCCATGTCGATCAGGTCGTCATGCGTTTCGCCCATTCCCATGATGCCGCCGCTGCAGAGCTGCAGGCCTGCGGCGCGGCAGGCGGCGAGCGTCGCGATACGGTCGCCGTAGGTGTGCGTCGAGCAGACCTCTCCGTAGAACCTCTCGCTCGTATTGAGATTGTGGTTCACCTTGTCGACACCGGCCGCTGCCAACCTCTGCGCCTGCTCCGGCGACAAGAGCCCCAGACAGGCACAGATGTTGAGGTCGTACTGCTGCTTGATCTCGGGAACGATCTTGCAGACAAAGTCGATCTCCCGCTCTGACGGGCCGCGGGCCGAGATCACGATGCAGAACGTCTTCGACTGCCGTTCGGCGGCGAGCTTCGCAGCCTCCAGCAGCTTGGGAGCCGAGAGGAGGTTGTAGCGGGGGATTTCGGCATCGGAAACCTTCGACTGGGAACAGTAGCCGCAGTCTTCCGGGCACAGGCCGCTCTTGGCATTCATGAGGAAGAAGAGTTGCACGGTGTTGCCGAAGTGGTGGTGACGCACCCGCCAGGCGGCGGCCAAAACGTCGAGGAGCTCGGCGTCGGTCGACTCGAGGATCGCACGGGCTTCGTCGCGGTCGATCGTGCCACCGGAGAGCACGCGGGATGCCATGGCATGCCAACGGGTGGCGTGGACGGGGGCTTCCTGGGCAACTGACATGCTGACTGCTCCGAGTTCAAAGTGAGGAACAAACTGGGAAAGGGCGGCGAACCGGGGGCCATGGACAAGGAATGTATGCGATTAAGAAGTTCTTTGCCAAAGCGGCCCCCGGCCGCGGGCTGCATTCCCGGCCACACGCGGCACAAGCCCGGAGGGGGGCACGACCGATACAAGCGGTAGGAGTCTCTTGATCCCTGCTCTCCATGAGGTCGAAGGCATGTTCCACTCGCGTCTGGCAGAAGCCACCCTGATCGGCTGTCTGACCGCTCTGGCCAGCTTTTGTGCGCTCAACGCCCGGGCCGGAGAGACTTACTCAATCGTGGCGCAGTCAAATCAATTCTCGGCAGCCACGGGCCGCCGGCCGCTTTCGGAGCGGATCGCTGCAGCCAACCTGCCGATCATCACGCAGACGGCCGCCACGCCTCCGCAGGGGACCGTCCAGCAGAAGAGCCAGGACACAGCAGCCGCCCGCGTGGACGCGACGGCAGCCTCGGAAAACATGGCGGTGGCAGCCGTCCGGGTGGATCAGGATGTGGAAGCGGCCCCGGTCCCGCCCACCCGACCCGCCGTCACGCCGCCCGTGCTATGGCCATTCGGCACCAAGCGGACGGCGACCACCGCGCAGCAGACGAACCCTGCCAAACAGACTGTGGCCACTGGAAAAGCCACGGGCTCCACCCGCCAGGCCACCGCAGGGAGCAAGGGACCAACCGCAGGCCGCGACGTGCAGCGTCAGGCCAATGCGAGATCGAGCGGGAAGGGGCTGAGCAGTTCCAGCCCCGCGTCGGTGACCAGGTAGTTGTTCTCGATCCGCATGCCGCAGCGCAGGGCCGGATCGTAGAGCGCCGGTTCGACCGCGATCACGTCGCCCGCTTCCAGCACGTCGTCCCATTCGGGATTGAGGTGCGGCATCTCGTGCACGAACAGGCCGATGCCATGCCCCAGGTGGCTCGACCAGCTGCCCACCGGCGCCGTGGCCAGCCATTGCCGCACCTCCTCATAGATGTCACGGCAACGCACGCCCGGGCGGGCCCGTCGTTCGACCACCGCCAGCGCCTCGCAGACATGCCGCCAGGCCGCCAGTTGATCATCCGTCGGCCGGCCATCGACGGCGATCGTCCGGGCATTGTCGCCGAAGTAGCCGCGGTAGGCCGGCCCCAGGTCGAGGATGTAGAGTTCACCCGCATCGCATGGCCGCGTTCGGGGTGGCCCGCCACGAACGCCGCACGCATAGTCGTTCCCAGTGCCGGTGAGCATCTCGCCGCACGTCTCCACGGCCGCCGCCTGCAGCGCGGAAAAAATCTCCAGTTCAGAAACACCCGGCCTGATCCGTTGCCGCGCCACCTCGTACATCGACCCGGTCGCGGCGATCGCCCTGCGCAGCAGGACGAGCTCGTCAGGGTCTTTCCGTCGCCTGAGTGCCAGCAGGTCGAGATCGACATCGAGCACCTCGGCACCCGCCAGCAGTCGCGTGACATGCGGCGGACAGACGGAGAACTCCACGCCCACGCGGGCCTGGCGGCCCCGCGCCGCCAGCCAGTCGCCGAGCACCGCAGACGAGGCCTCACGCTGATCGGTGCGAAGCGTGGAGCGACGCTTCGCGACATAGGTCCGCACCTCCGTGGCAGCCGCCTGCTCGAGCTCCAGTGGCTTGTCGGGGCAGACCAGCAGGGTCTCGCCAGTCAGCAGCATCGCCACCGCGGGGGCAAATCGAAAATCCCAGCGGTGCCCGGTGAAATACTGCACGTGCTCCGGCGCCACGAGGACGACAGCATCGAGCGACCGTTCGGCCATGCAGTTGCGGAGCCGTGCCTGGCGGACACGGCAGGCGTCGAGGTCGAGCAGGGGAGAGAGTCCGTTCATGGGGTTGGGTCGCGCGGCCGCGGCGGGCATGCGGGGAATGGTGAAGAGGGCGTCAGTCGAGCTTGGAAAGCAGGCTCGAATCAAACGGGGGGAACTGCGGATCGAGCTGCTCGAGTGTAGCCCGCAGCAGTCTGGCCACCACGAGGTTGCGATACCACTTCTTGTCGGCCGGCACGATGTGCCAGGGTGCGGGCTCCGTATTGCACTGCGTCAGCGCGTCGTCGTAGGCCTTCTGGAAGTCGCCCCAGAGCCGCCGGTCCTCGAGGTCGCTCGGCCCCAGCTTCCACTGTTTCTTCGGATCGCGGAGCCGGTCCTCCAGCCGTTGTCTCTGCTCCTTGTTGCTGATGTGCAGAAAACATTTCACGAGCGTGACGTTCCCGTCGCGGAGCAACTTCTCGAAGGCGTTGATCTGGGCATACCGTTCCCTCCAGACCTCCTTGGGAACGAGCTTGCGAACGCGAACCACCACCACGTCCTCGTAATGCGAACGATTGAAGATGCCGATCCGGCCATGGGCGGGCACGGCAGCATGCACCCGCCACAGGAAGTCGTGCGAGAGCTCCAAGCTGCTGGGCGCCTTGAAGCTCTTCACATCGAGGCACTGCGGGCTGACGCCGCTGGCAAGCATGCGGATCGTGCCATCCTTACCCGAGGTGTCGATACCCTGCAGAACGACGATGACCGCCCGCTTCGCCTCCGCGAACAGCCGGTAGGCCAGTTCGTCGAGTTTGTCGCAGTGTTTGCGGGTCTCGGCCTCGGCCTCGGCGCGGTCGAGGTCCTCGTGGTAGTCGGGGTCGAAGTCCGCCAGTCGGATATCGCGTCCGGCTGGCACGGTGAGTGGCTGGGTCATGAGCGGCCTCGCTGGGAGGCCCTCATGCTACCGCCCTGCCGCGCCGTAGAACATGGCCCGCGAGCTCACCGGCCGCTGACGGCGACGAACGGCCCGGGGCGGGGCGATCATGCGAGAGTCGAGCAGATCGGCGATCAGGTGCCGATCGGCGTCAGCCCCAGCCAGATCAGCCAACTCCCCATCCATCTCCTGCTCGAATCCCAGCACGTCGGCGATCATCGCGATGGTGCGGGCGCGAACCTCACACGGCGTGTCACCCACGGTCACGACATACCGATTGGCCGCGTTGGCAGACTTCACGAAGGCGGTGTCGGCAGAACTCGCGGTGCTGGTGGTGGCATTCATGGGATGGGCCTCCTGCGTCGGCAAAAGATGCAAGTGTTTTCGCTCTGAAAACATACAACGCATATTGCGTGCCAATGCCCAAAAAGAGATGGGTGGCTCTTTCCAAGACGGCCCCGGCCGGCCAGGTTTACCTAGCCGCACTATTTTGACGCAGTCGCTTGAAAAATTTACCGCGGCTCGCAGTCCCGGCCTACCGATCCAGCCCATCACTCGGTCGGGCTGCGGATCTTTTCGTTGAGGATCTTGTCGCGGATCGTGGCAGCGAGTTCGTAGTTTTCAGCCCGGATCGCCTCGGCGAGCTGCTCGTCGAGCGTGCGGCCCACCTCGTACCGCTGCCGGACGCTCTCCCGCATCTCGAGGAGTCGCTTCACGAGTTCATCCTCGTCGTACTGTTCGGCGGCGTCGTAGCGAGCGAACAGATCCCGGAACTGTCCCAATCCGCGGTTGATCTCGCTGATCGCCGC
>CANHYS010000047.1 GCA_947464585.1 Planctomycetaceae bacterium
CGAGGATGAAGCTGGTCGTTCCCGCCGGACCGGCGTTGCCTGCGACGTCGGTTGCGATGGCCGAGACGCTGATGGTGCCGTTGCCGAGGGTGGTGAGATCACCGGCGGCGAGCACGACGGCCTGGGCGGCACCGGTACCGGTGACGGTCTTCGTGACGGAGTTGGCACCGCGTGTGAAGGTGACGGCGATGGAGGCGCCAGATTCACCGGAAACAGTGACGACTCCGGAGGGCTGTGTGGCTTCGGCGGCGGTGGCGCCGGCAGCGACGCCGGTGCCGAGTGCGAGCGAGGGAGCCAGCGGCGCGACGGTGTCGAGGATGAAGCTGGTCGTTCCCGCCGGACCGGCGTTGCCTGCGACATCGGTTGCGATGGCGGAGACGCCGATGGTGCCGTTGCCGAGGGTGACGAGATCACCAGCGAGGAGCACGACGGCCTGAGCAGCGCCGGTTCCCGTGACGGTCTTGGTGACGGAGTTGGCACCGCGAGTGAAGGTGACGGCGATGGAGGCGTTAGATTCACCGGAGACCGTGACGACTCCCGTGAGTTGGGTTGCCTCGGCCGCGGTGGCACCATTCGCGACGCCGGTGCCGAGCGCGAGCGCCGGCGCCAGGGGATCGACAGTGTCGAGGATGAAGCTGGTGGTTCCAGCCGGACCTGTGTTGCCGGCGACGTCGGTTGCTATGCCCGAGACGCTGATGGTGCCGTTGCCGAGCGTGGTGAGGTCACCAGCGGCGAGCACGACGGCCTGAGCGGCACCGGTTCCCGTGACCGTCTTGGTGACGGAGTTGGCACCGCGTGAGAAGGTGACGGCGATGGAGGCGCCAGATTCACCAGAGACGGTGACGACTCCGGTGAGCTGGGTGGCTTCGGCGGCCGTGGCGCCGGCGGCGACACCCGTGCCGAGGGCGAGCGAGGGAGCCAGCGGAGCGACGGTGTCGAGCGTGAAGCTGGTGGTTCCCGCCGGACCGGCATTGCCTGCGACGTCGGTTACTACGCCCGAGACGCTGATGGTGCCGTCACCGAGGGTGGTGAGGTCACCAGCGGCGAGCACGACGGCCTGGGCGGCACCGGTCCCGGTGACGGTCTTCGTGACGGAGTTGGCACCGCGAGTAAAGGTGACGACGATGGAGGCGCCAGATTCACCGGAGACGGTAACGACGCCGGAGGGCTGTGTGGCCTCGGCCGCGGAGGCGCCGGTTGAGACGCCGGCGCCGAGCGCCAGAGTTGGTGCGACGGGTGACGTCTGATCCACAACCCACTGGATCGGGTTTGACACGGCACTGCTGGCGAAGCCGTTGAGCAGTTGGCGAACCGCGACCGCACCGGCGGCGTACGTGCCGGACGGCAGTGTGAAGGTGCCGCCAACGCCGGCCGTCCAGGTGCTGCCGCCGTTGATGCTCGACTCCCACGTGGCTCCCAGGAAAAGCCCGGCAACCGTGACGGAGGGGCTGTTGGTGATGCCGTCTGAGCTGCTGCTGCCAGTATCCGTTGCCAGTGCCAGCGTGGGCGGCGGCAGCGGCATTGCCGGCGCTGACTCCGCCGAATAGTCACCGTTGCCGACACCGTTGACGGCCCGCACGCGGAACACATATGCGGTCCCATTGCTGAGCCCCGTCACCGTGGTCGACGTGGCAAGGCCCGCGTCGATCGAGGTCCACGAGACGCCGGCAAACGTCCTGTATTCGACTTCATACCGCACAAGCGGCGAGTTGTTGGCCAGGGATGCGTCCCAGGAAACGGCCACCGTCGCATCGCCAGCCGTGGCGACCACGTTCGCCGGCACACTGGGCACGTCGGCGAGCGAGATCGTGAACGACGTCGAGCCATCGACCTTGTTGGGCAGCAGCGTGTTGTTGGCCAGGTCGGTGAGCAGGCCGGCCGTGCCCGGCACGCTCGCCTGTGTCGTCGCTGTCAGCACGTACTCGCCCATCGGGAAGACGGCCGCCGACTCGAACACCACGCGGTTGTTGTTTTCGAAATACCGGAACAGATAGTCGGTGCCCTCGACGAGCACGACACCGTCGCGGGTGAGGGTAAACGCGGCCTTGCTCACGGTCGTCGTGTCGATGCCCACGCCGATGTCGTTGAGCTGGAGTTCGAACTGCGTCACGCTGCGTGCCGCGGCCAGCTCAAGCCGAACCGCGTCGGAATTGAGCGTGTCCTGGTCGTCCGGGCCGTTGTCGAGCGGGTTGAGGAGCGCGAGCGAGGGCTGCGTGGTGTCGACCCGGTCGACGGCACCGCGATCTTTGAAGGCGTTGCTGCCGAGGCCGGGCAGGCTCGCCTGCGTGGGATCGTCGCTGCGGAGCTGACCGTAGCGGTCGCGGTCAGGAGCAATGATCGGCGACTGCGGGATGCCGATTGCCGAGGTGACGGCGACGTATCCCGACCGGTCGGCCAGCGTGTTGAGCGAACTGTCGATCGCCTGGGAGCCGGCGTTGAGATAGAAGTTGCCGGCAGGGGCGTTCACGAACGGATCAGCTCCGAGCGTGACCTGCTGGCTCTGCGAGCCGCCCGTGACCTGGGAGGCTGTGTTCCAGTAGGCCGAGGTGCCGATGACCGTGTTGGCGGCGCTGCTGGCGTCGACCGACACACCGGTGCCGAGGTTGGCGAACAGGTTATTGAGCAGCGTCGGCCCAGCGTTTTCGGTGACCGCCACGCCAACGCCAGCCGCCTTCGTGCCGCCATAGATCGTGTTGTTGACGAGCCGACCGTAGGGCACGGCCGCCAGCGGAACGTTGCCCTTGTTCGCGTCGCCACTGAATAGGATGCCGGCGGTGCCGCTGGATGAGACGATGTTGTTGCTGACGACCACGCCTGGCACGAGGCGGGCGGTGTTGAGCACCGGCAGGCTCGCCGTCACGCCCTGGTTGGGGGCGTTGGTGCCGGCGTCGCGGGCACCGGCGTCGATGCTGATGCCATACGTGAGGGCATTGCTGACGGAGTTGCCCTCAATGAGAAACTGCCCTTGCTGCCTGGGCTGGTTTGCATCGCCGAGCGCCCCGTTGCTCGCGATCAGATCGGCGTTGGTGTCGACGGTCTGATAGACGACGTAGTCGGACTTGATCTTATTGATCTGCGCGGCGACCTCCGTGCCCCGCCGGATTTCGAGTTGATAGTTGCCCTGCAGGCTCTGGGAAGGCACCGTCTGCGATGCGGCCGGCGTGCCGGCGGAGAAGAAGTCGGTCTGGCCGGCGGCGGCGCCTGTAACCATCTCGCCCCGCTCCGCGAAGCCGACGATGAGGTCGTCAACGTAGAAGCCCTCAAAACCGTTGTTCAGCCCGCGGTTGCTCGCTTTTGTACCGACGAAGTCGCCGGAGGTTCCCGCGACGCCGTTGATCTGGTGGATGAGATTGCCGTTCGCATCCCGCTGGGTCGAGTCCATTTCACCGGCGGTGCTGAAGTCGAACCGGAGGCGGAGGTCGGCCTCACCGGCATAGCCGCCAAGGTCGATCCGGGCCTGCCGCCACGAGCCACTGTTGAACAACTGCTGGACGTTCTGGTTGGAGTTGGTCGAAAGATTGGAAGAAACCGAGGTGAATGTCGGCAGTTCGGCGTCGCTCTTGTCCGTGGCGGATCGAGTCGTGTTGTTGGTGGCCACGACGGTCCACGTCACGCCGCCGTCCTTCGAGATGAAGGCCCGGGCGCTGTCCACCATGCCACCGTCCTCGGTCCCGGTTGTATTGGCCTCAGTCTGCAGCCAGTAGTTGAAATAGAGCGTCGGCTTGTCGGTGTTCTGGTAGCCGGAGAGGCTGAAGGCATTCGTTGACAGACTGCCGTAGGCGCCGCCTGGAAGGTTGTAGCTGTTGGCGATCTCCGCGTTCGACGTCAGATCCTGCTGCCAGGCGCCATTCTGGACGCCGTACTGACCGTTTGCGGACTGGTAGTTCAGATAGGTATTGCTGCCGGCGGTGTACTGCTCGAGGCCGAAGTACATGCTCACGCCGCCCGCGGACTCAGCGTGCTCGCGGTCGTTGCCCCGCTCATCGGTGACCGTCTGCGTGGTCGAGCCGTCGCGGGTGTTGTCGGGAGCGATATTGACGCCGTGGCCGGCGTCGTTGCTCCGCCTGGACGTGGGGTGCCAGAGGTTGATGTCGAGCGGGGAGAAGGCGAGGCCCGTGGCGTTGCCGACAGTCGTGTCGATATGGGTAGCATCGGCGACGCCGTCGTTGTCGCTATCGAACACCTGCAGAAGGGTCGCGGTGGCGGGAGCACCAGCCGTGATCGAGAAGGCACGCAGTCTGCCATTGCTGTCGATTGCAAACAGCGAGTCTTTCAGCGCCCCGCCGTAGAGATTCTGCGGCCCGAGCGTCAGGCCGCCGAAGCGGACCGGGGTGCCGGTGGAGTCAGGGTCGCCGTTGACATCGACCCGCAACGGGTCGGCCACACCGGGATTGACGGAGGTATCGAGGTCGATGAGCGTGGCGACACCGGTGTTACGGTTGATCGAGAAGAAATAGCCGTTGGTATCGACACCATAGAGCACGCCGTTCAGGAACTGCATGCCGGTGACGACGCCGAGCCGGTTGCCCGGGTCCTGGATGTTGCCCATGGCCCCCCAGGGCTGGTTGGTGACGGCGGCGGCAGAGCCATTCGCGGGGTCGGCACGGAAGAGCCGAGAGGCTCCGCCGGTGTTGACGGAGTAGTAGAGGTTGTTGTACGCGGCCTGGCCGGTCTGTTCCCACGCCATGGCATCGACATCGTTCGTGGTGAGCGAACTGGGTGAACCGGTGAAGTTGTAGGTCACGCTGGCGATGGTGACGTTGTTCAGCACGACCGGGCTCGACCAGACGACGGAGATCGTGCCCGCGCTGCCGTTGACGCTGCCGGAAAGCGGCGTCTGCAGCCCGACGGGCACGCCGCCAACGGGCGTGAACGTCGTGATGATGCCGCTTCCACCGGCCGAGAAGGTCCACGTTGCTGAGCCGAGCAACGCGTCGGTGTACTGGATCGTGCCAGACGTGACAGCCGTGATGCCGGTCCTGGCCAGCGTGAACGTGCTGGTCGATCCCGCCCCGCCGCCGCCCGGCTTGAGGTTGGTCTCCGTGTTGCTCGTGCTCGTCGGCGCGTCGGGGATCGAGTCGTTGCCGAACGTGCTCAGATTACCGGTGCCGGAGTCCACCAGGCTGACCTGGCCGGCTGTGTTGGCAGTGTTGGTCAGATCGCGGTAGCTGTAGAGCCTGCCGTCCGACCGCATGGCGAGGTCGCTGAGGTTTGTGGTCCCGCCGTATGTCGCCTTGATCGTCGTCTCGACGCCGCCCCGCATCGCGTCGACGGTCTGTAGGCTGTCGCTCGTGGCCACGAAGAGCGTCACGTCACTGAGCGTGAAGGGCGTGACATGCGTCGCGAGGCTCAGCGAGCTGGCGATGTTGATGAGCGGCCCGGCGGTCGTGGGCGCGATGGAGGCGGACAACTCCTTGGTGCCGCTCGTGTAGCCCGTGAAGCCGATGTGGTCCTCGACGACGCGGCTCACCGAATTCAACGGCTCCATGCGCACGAGGGTGTTGGTTGCGGCACTCTTGAACGTGGCGTTGAGCTGCGATGGCAGTTGCTCGTTGCTCGACACGGCCACGTAATACCGCAGTTGCTTCGTCGGATCGGGCGGGGTGGCGGTGCCACCCGACTCGCCGCCGGCCGTGCCGGTCGGATTGCCGGTCGGGAGCTGCGCGGTGCCGATCATCGGATCGAGCTTGCCGAACGAGCCACGCGACAGGTCGTCCGCGTCGCTGCCCTGGCCGGCGCCCGGCTGGTCGGAGGCGACGTTCGAGTCGCGGCCGGCGAAGATCAGCTTGCCGGTCGAGTCGAACAGCCAGAGGCTCAGGTCGCCCCGGAAGCCGTCGCCATAGTCGAGGTCGATCATCGTGGCCCAGCTCTTCAGGCCGTTGCTCAGGCCGCCGATGACCTGGATCTGCTCGTAGTTGAGGGCGAACGTGTACCAGTCGACGTCGTTCTGGCCGCTGATGGTGCCGGCGATGCTGATCGTGTTGCGGTCGGTCTGCAGGAGGTTGCCCACGTACTGGGCCGTGCCGAACGCGTTATTGGCATCGGTCGCATTCTCGCCGTTCTCGCCGGCGAGCAGCGAGTTGTGCGGCAGGCCCTGCACGTCGATGCCGATGGTGGGATAGCGAATGTCGGCATACCGCACGGTGGAGCCGGGCTTCTCGTCCTGCTGGCGGAGGCGGATCCGCAGTTCATAGGCACCGCTCGTCGCGCCGCTGGCGACTGTGGTCGGGTCGGCGAGATCGGCCTCGTATTGGGGCTTGGTGGTGGTCGCGTCGTAGCGAGGCTGGCTGCGAACGCGGACGTAATACTGCGCCTGCGTGCCCGAGGGCTGGCCGGCCAGCGGCAGCACGACCCGCATGCCCGCATCCCGTGGGTTGGTCGTATAGAAATCGCCGCCCCTCCAGGCATCCTTCCGCATGGCGAGCGCGGCGCCTACCGTCGCGCCGGCAAGCGACGCGTCGGACTGGCTGTCGGCCGACCGTGCCAGCACGTTGCCGTTGGCGTCGAGCAGTTCCAGCATTGCGTCGAGCGACGTGCTCGTCTTGTCGAGTTCGATCCAGACCTCGCTGCCGGCGTAGCCCACGAAGCTGTAGACGTCGACGTCGGAAGAGGCGTCAAGCGCGACGTGGCCGTGCACCTCGAAGCCGAGCCGGCGGTTGTCGTCGCCGCTCTTTTCCTGAGCCGACTCCCACGAATTGGTGCCGGTGGCGAAGTTCGGCGCCAGCACGCCGAGCGGCTGCGCCTCGGCAGGAGTGGCATTCCGGTCGATTCCACCGGTCTGTGCCTTCTCCGATTCCTGAACGATTGCGACGTTGCGGTCGTTGGAGAGCGGGAGGAATTGCAGACTCCTCCAGTCGCCGGCCGACGGAGTCGACGCAGAGCCGTCGGAGTTGGTGTCTTTCGTGGGCAGGCCGAGCGGGTCAAGGCTGGCACCGATAGAGTCGTCTTTGAGCGACGTCAGGATCACGGGGTAGCCGGGCTGGCCGACCACCTGCACGGTGCCGCCGATCCGGTCTTTGATGTCGAGGCCGTAGCCAGCCGCGGTGAACCCGGCATTGGCGCCGGCGAGCTTCACCACCAGGCTCGCGTCGGGCGCGCTGACGAGCCGGATGCCGGTGGCGGTGTGGAAGTTCTGGACGATGATCTCGCTCTGCAGGACGTAAACGATGTCGACGTCGTCCCAGACGCTCTCCACGGTGATCTCCTCGCCGCGGACCTGCATACCGCCAAGGGCACCGCCGGCCGGCCGGCCGGCGGCGGCGTCGATCGTGTAGGAGATCGTGTTGTCGCGGACGAGCGGGCCGCGATTGTCGTCGTACCGCGAGTCGCGGTCGATTTCGCCCGTGCTGCGGCCCGGATCGGGCCGGGAGACATCGGTGAGCGAGTTGGCATTGATGCTGATGATCGCGCCCAGGTTGTCGCGGAAGTCGTTGCCCAGAATCACGGGCTGGGCGCCGCGGGCGAAGATCGTGGCAGCGACGTTGGTACCGCGGCCGTCGCGGTTGGAACTCGACGTGCCAGCCGCGTTGTTTTCGATCCGGCTGTGGGCCACGCGCAGGTCGCCCTGGTGCACTTCGATCACGTTGAACTGGTCGAAGCCACCCTCGATGGGCGTCTGGCCGCCGCCGTAGCCGAGGTAGGCATTGTCGATGCTGGCCTTCGCACCGGCGTTCAAGACGATGCCACCCCAGTCGCCAGCGGCCCGCGCGTCGGGGAGGTTGGCATGGGTGAGGAACGTGCCACCGGCTCCGTAGCGGTTGTCGCCCAGGCTCGTGAAGATGACAGGCTTGCCGGCGGTGCCCTCGGCAATCAGCTGCGCGGTGCCCCGCTCCAGCTCGATCCGCGCGCCCTGCAGTTTCACGATCACGCCCGGATCGATGGTCAGACTACCGCTCTGGCGGGCGAAGCCGACGCCATTGGGATCGAAGAACGACAGGGCCACGCCCACTGCCGTGGCGGCGGGCTGGGCGGAGAGCGTGATCGACGTGGGGCTGTCGATGCTCGCGATCGTCGTGCCGACGGCGATGCCGCTGCCCGAGACCGGCATGCCGACCCGCAGGTCGGAGGTCCTGACCAGATTGGTCACCAGGGCGGAGGTCGCGCTGGTGGAGCCGGTGCGGTCCAGCCGGTCGATGTAGCCGCCGACGCCGCCGTCGATTACCAGGCTTTCCTGGAGCACGTAGACGATGTCGGTGCTCTTGAATCGGGCCGTGACGTTGAGCTTGTCCACCACGCTGCCGAGATTCGTCTGAATGTTGACGAACAGGCCGTTGATCGAGTTGTTGAGCAGACGGTTGCCGTGGATTTCGGGTCCGACGC
The DNA here is from genome assembly GCA_947464585.1 of Planctomycetaceae bacterium. Next base: position 8,320 of record CANHYS010000047.1, read on the forward strand.
GGCCGTCGCTCTCCTCGAAGCTGTTGGGGTCGGCGGCGATGGCGGCCCCGGCGCTCTGCGTGATCGTGTTGAAGGCGAGGGTCGGACGTGTGGTTTCCAGCTGGATCGGTGCGAACGACTCGAGCTGGGAATCGACCAGCACCTGCCCGCCGCCGTAGGTGATCGTCGCCTGGCTGACGCTGTTGAGAAACACCTTCTTCGTGGCGGAATCGGAGTCGGCCCGCATGACGAGGCCGCCCCACTGGCCGCCGGCCGCGACGGGGCCGACGCCGTCGGAATTTCCGCCGATGGTGTCGTCGTGGTACGAGGTGAACTGCACGTTGTTGGTGGGGGTGCCGAGCACCTGAAGGACCGCCGAGGCCCGCGACGAGATCGAGCCGGACGAGGTGCCGACATCGAGGATGGCGGCGCGGAATTTCAGGATCGCGCCCTCGTCGATCATCACCGTCACACCCTTCGGCACGTTGAACGTCTTGCCGTCGGCCAGCGACGCGCCTTGCAGGGTCGTGCCGACGAGGTAGGGGAGGTTCGAGGTGTTGCCGACGATGCGAATGATCGTCTTGGCACCGATGTTGGTGATCGCGGACTGGATCGTGTTGTAGGGCGTGGAAAGCGAGCCGTTGCCGCCGGCCGCGGCGGCCTTGTCGACGTAGACGGTGTTGGCTGCCGAGGCCGTGTTGAACCAGAAGTTATGGGCACCGCCCGCCTTGCCGTCGCGGTCGCCGCCGAGCGGCGTGCCCGAGGTGTCGACGATCGTCGAGCTGGACGTGCTCGTGGGCGCAAACGCCAGCTTGAGTTCATAGGCGCCGTCGCTGCGGCCGCCGTAGCCGCTGTCGCTCACGCGGGGATCGAAGGCCGTGTTGCCCGTGCTCGAGACGGCGAGAAAATAGGTGCCGGCCGTCACGTCGAGACCGACGAACGAATCGCGGCCGTAATAG
>CANHYS010000048.1 GCA_947464585.1 Planctomycetaceae bacterium
ACCCAGGCGGCCATCATACACCTCGACGGTCGAACTCCCGCCGCGTGCCTGCGACAAGATGATGTCTGGTATCGAATCGACGTTGACGCGACCGGTTGTCACGGACATGCCTCTCGTGAAGCCAGCCGTGAAGGGACGGATCGTGTCGACTACAGCAGGCACTGAGTTCGAGACGTCGTAGACCCGCACCACCGGTGCCATGCTGGCACCACTGACCACAACGAGTTCGTCCTTGCCATCCTGCAGTACGGCATTGACCACTCTCCCGCCGGAAACGGTGCCGAAGTCAGCTGCGGCGATGGCGGCGCCGCCGATGCCGGCACGGAACGGCACGAATGACCGATAGAGCGTCAGCGGACCGGATGCAGCCGACGGCGTCGACTCATAAATCTTCACGTCGCCCGTGCCATACGACTTGCTGACCGCGACGTCGTCCAAGCCGTCACCGGTGAAGTCAGCCACCACGAGATTGAGCCCTCGGTCGTATTGAGGACCAAAGGGCTGCAGGCTGTAGCGGGCATCCTTAACGAGCGTCACCGTGCCGTCCGAAGCGACGTTCTGCTGGAAGACCGCGAGTTCCCCAGTGCGGCCATAGTCGGGCACGGCGACCAGTTCGTCCTTGCCGTCAGCGTTGAGGTCGCCGAGCGCTGTCCGCACGCCCGTCTTGAAATCGGGCTCGAAGGCAAACGCCTGGGCGATCATCGCTCCCGTAGCGGGATTCACCAGTCGCACCAGCGACGTGCTCGACCAGCCTGCATCGTCCGCAACGGCGATCGACTTCGGCACGAACCGGTCGGTGTCGGTGGCCGAGTTGTTTGCGGTGTTCGTTTCACCGCTGGCAGCCGCCGCGGTGGCCGAACTGACCAGATCACCCGTGGCCGAAGCTCCCACGTTGGCGATGATCGTGAACACGGCCTTGCCGTTGGCGGGGAGCGTGACCTTGGTATTCAGATCGCCGGCGCCCACGGCCGTGCCCGTGGCGCCGCCCGTGAACGCAGCCGTCCAGGTCTTCTGCGTGATGGCGCTCGCCAGCGATGTCGTCAGCGCCGCGTCGGTGGCGGTGGCGTCGCCCTTGTTCTCAAGCGTGAGGGTGTACACGACCTGCGAGGCGGGCGAATAAAACGTGCGGTCGACGTTGGCCGCAATGTTGTCGTTGAATGACAAGACCAGATCGGCCGCCATCAGGCTCCGCTGCTCAAGCTGCTCGAGGTCGCCCAATGCCAGGCCCAGCTGCTCCCAGTTCCCGAGGCCATGCCGACGAGAGCGAAGCGTGCCGCGACGCTTCCTCACCGAACGGTTCAGTCCGGTGGCCGAGGATCGGGATGGGAAAAGTGACAGCATTCGCATGGGATAACTCCGAGAGAGACGATCGACATCTCTACGCTCAGGAGTACCCCATGGTTCACAAAGGGGCAAATTTTCGGTCTTTTCCGATCATTCAGCCGGCGGCCACGGGCTCTTTGGCCGCCATTTCGGCAGCCTGCATGCCGTCCATGAGCGGCCAGAGGGCGTCGATGTCGGGCTTGAAGAGGTCGCCGATCAGCACGTCGGTGATCAGCCCCTTGCGGTCGGGATGCTCCCGGACGAACTTGCCGAAATTCAGCCCATCGTAGAACTGGCAGACGAGCTTCCGCATCCGGTCCATGCCGGCGATGTAGCCGGGGCCCCAGACGCCAAGTTTCGCCGCCGAGGTGTCGCCAGCGGTGAGTCCGGCGGTGATGGCATCTGCCGCCTGCGCCCCTGAAATCAGCGCCAGGAGAATACCCGAGGAGTAGAGCGGGTCGAGGAAGCCGAAGGCGTCGCCCACGAGCACCCAGCCATCTCCGGCGACCTGCCGGGAGCGGTAGGAATATTCCTTGGCGGCACTAAACGGCGCCACGCGCTGGGCCGCAGCGATCCGGGGCTGCACGCCGAGGCAACGGTCGACTTCCTCGAAATAGATCGCTTCCAGTTCCTTGGAATCCCGGCCTTTGAACAGATAGTCGAAGGGCGCGACAACACCCACGCTGACAATGTCGTCCTGCAGCGGTATGAACCAGAACCAGCCGATCTTTCCCTTCGTTTGCATCACGAGCGTGGCACCCTCGTCGCGACCGGCGTCCCGCTTCGCACCCTTCCAGTAGGTCCAGATGGCGGCCTTCTTCAGCACCGGGTCCCACTCCCGTAGGCCGAGCCGATCCTGGATCAGGCAGCTCTGGCCGGCGGCATCGACGACCACCGTGCTGCGGATCTCCTGCGTCACGCCCGCATCGTCGATCGCCCGCACGCCCACCGCGCGACCATCCTCGAAGAGCACGTCGAGCACGCGAATGCCCTCCCGCACATCGACGCCGTGCTCGCGGGCATTGTCGAGCATCATCTGGTCGAATTCGGCCCGCGTCACCTGCCAGGTCTGCGAGCTTTCATGCGGCTTGTAATCGCCGAAGTAGAAGGGCTCGGAGAGCTTTCCCTGCTCGGTGACGAACTGCACACTGTGCTTCTCGACGAACCGACTGCCCTGCAGTTTGGTGAGCATGCCGAGCCGCTCGAGCACCCAGAACGTCTCGGGGATCAATGATTCGCCGATGTGATAGCGGGGAAAATGCTCCCGCTCGAGCAGCTGCACCCGAAAGCCAGCCTTGGCAACAAGCGTCGCCACGGTGGCCCCGGACGGGCCGCCACCGATCACCACGACATCGGGCCGGACGGCGTCGATCATTGCCATGTCTCCTTCTGACGATGCTCATTTATAGCATCGTCAGAAGGCCCAGACAGGGTCGAAAAGATCGCCGGCGAATCACTTTTGCCGCTGGAATTCCAGCGGTTTGGCTTCCTTGGGGGCCCCAACGAGCGAGAAATCAAAGGCATCGGCCCCCTTTGACTTCACGTTGCCAACCATGGAACCTGCCTTGTCGGTATTGAGGGCGATCGCGTCCCGGGCGGTTTCGACCGTGCCCGAGAGTTCGACCGGTGGCCTGCCGGAAGGCGTGGCCTTCCAGGTGAACTTGGAATCCTCCGTGATCGACAGTTCGACTATATCCTTCCCGCTGGTGGCCTTCCACGTGCCCACGAGGTCGGTCTCAGGGCCGGCCGACGCGGCGTCCGCTTGCGAAGCCGTCGCAGGCTGGCCGGCTGCTGCCGCCGGCTGTGTTGCATCTGCCTTCGGCTCCTCCGGCGGCGTGATTGCCTCGAGCAACCGCTTGGCGACGAGGTCGCCCGGCTGCTTGGCCACGACGATTTTCAGTGCCTCGGCTGCCATGTCGGCATGGCCACCGACGAGGTAGTGATACGCCAGCACGAAGTGGCCCGACGCACTGTCGGGATTCGCGCGGCAGAAGTCCTCGAGTTTGCGGAGGTGGGCCGTGTAGGCATCGACCGATCCGTAGACATTGCTGATCGTCGTCCAGTCCATGCCAGGCGCGGACACGAGCACGGAGTTGAGCGCGGCTGCCGCCTCGGGATAGCGGCCCAGCGCAAAGAGCGTGAGCGCCCGCACCTCGTGGATCACGGAATCCTTGGGCGAAGCCTTCACGGCCCGATCAAAGCCAGCCAACGCACCCGCATAGTCACCCGCCTTGAACTTGGCGAGCGCGTCGTCGACCGCGGCGTTCGCCTCGTTGTTGACAGGCGCGGCCGTCGCGTTGCCACCGGCAGCGGTGCCGCCGACGCCACCCTCGGCATCGGTGGCATTCGACAGGTCGCCGTCATTGGTGATGTAGTTGTTCACCACCACCGGCTGCGAATAGTCGTAGGGGGACGACGCCACGACTGCAGCCGGGATCGAGGAGTAATAGGGGTTCACATAGCCAGCGCCGCCGTAGCCCATGCTGCCGTAGCCGAGGCCCCAGCCGCCGATTGTCGAGGCAAGGCCCCATGTCGCAGCGCCGAAGGCGAGCGGTGCCCACCAGCCGCCACCATAGCCGTAGTTGTTGCCCCAGTTGCCGTTCCAACAGCCGCTGTACCAGCCGCCGTAGTGCGGATTGACGTAGCCGTTGTTCCAGTTGTTGGCCCAGCCGCCATAGCCACCACCGTAGCCATAGCCGCCGCCTGGATAACCCCAGCCACCACCATAGCCGCCACCCCAACCGCCACCGTACCCACCGCCGTTGACGTTGATGTTGTTGAAGTTGTTGTTGCCGCCGATGGAGTTGCCAATGTTGTTACCAATGTTGTTGCCGCTGCCATTCCCAATGCCATTGCCAACGTTGTTGCCGAGGCCGTTGCCGATGCCCGGACGATTCCCACCAATGCCGGGACGACCGGGCCGGTCACCCGGACGATTCGGCCAGTTGCCACCAACGCCAGGGCGATCGCCACCGATGCCGGGCCTGTTCCCACCAATCCCGGGACGGTTCCCGTTCGGCCCACCGCCGCCGATCTGACCTGGGAGCGTCGTCGGGCGGTTGCCACCGCCGATGCCGGGTCGATTGCCACCACTCAGCCCACCGCCAGTACCGGGGCCGACCTCACCGGGGAGTGTCGTCGGCCGATTGCCGCCACCCATGCCAGGACGATTTCCTCCGCCCAGCCCACCGCCGCCAATCTGGCCAGGCAAGGTTGTCGGACGGTTCGGTCCGCCACCCGCCAAGCCACCACCGCCGAGACCCGGCTGCGGAAAGGGCTTGGTGGTCGGTGCGCCGCCGAGGCTCGGCCGATCGAGCGGCCGCGTTGACAGCCCAGGCCGGCTGCCCGATCCACCACCCAAGCCAGGAAGCGTTGTGGCACCGCCGGGACCGATGCCTCCAGGACGCTGACCCGTGCCCATCCCACCGGGACGCTGCCCCGGCTGAGGAAAGGCAGCCGCAGGCCGATTGGCAAACCCACCGCCGGGCCGACTTGCGGCGCCGCCGTTCAGCCCGCCCGGAAGACCAGCGGGCCGATTGACACCGCCCAGTCCGCCGCCGGGCTGCAGGCCGGGGCGGTTCATCCCGCCGATGTTGCCCGGCAGGCCCGCCGGTCTGTTCAGTCCGCCCGCGCCGACTCCGGACGTGCCACCCGGCCGCATGGTGCCCAGGCCAGGCCGCGGAGAACCCATGCCAGGCCGCTGCTGCATTCCGGGGGCTGGCCGGATGCCAGCACTCGGCAGAGACGGCCGTGACATGTTGGCCGCGCCGCCCATGTTGGGCCGCTGGAAATTTGGCCGCTGCGCCTGCATTCCACCCATGTTGGGCCGCTGCATCTGCGGTCTGGCCTGCATCTGTGGCCGCGCCTGCATCTGCGGTCTGGCCTGCATTTGAGGACGGGCCTGCATCTGCGGACGTTGCATCGAGGCCGCCGGACGTGCCATCGGGGCCGCCGGACGCGACATCGCCGGACGGCCACCGCCGCCCGCGCCGCCTCGGCCACGCTGAGCACCGTGCCCCACAACGGGAACGGCGACGAGCAGCATCACGCAGGCACAAGCAAACAATCGTCGCATTCCAGTCACCCTTTCGATGAAACCACGCCAGTTCTTTGAGACTCTTTCAGCCGCCCCTCTGCGAATCACAACCGCCGCACAATCACCTCGCCGCCGGCACCGCCACCGGTGCAGCCGCGGGCTTCGCTGCCGCGCCCGGCTGGGGCGGCTTCCGCGCGATCACGAGTTCGAAGTCGGGCTCCTCGCCGCCGGCCACGATCCGGTCGGTGCTCCGCACCACGAAGTGGTCCTGATCCTTGACGGTGAACGTCACGGTGGCGGATGCCGTGCTGGCATCGGGCATCGTGGCCTCCGTCTTCGCCACCCAGCCGTTGTCGATTGGAGTCCACTCACCATGGCTGAATCCGCCATCCGAATCGAAGGTCCAGGAGCGAAGCACGCCCTCCACGGGGTCCCAGCCGATTCGCTGCACACTCTTCGATTCCGGCTGCCCACCGACGCTCAGCACGTAGTCACCGAGAATGTAGTTGCCGTCTTCACTCCAGCGGTAACTGATCGCCGTGCGTCCTTCCGGGCTCTCGTCCACCCAGTCGCCGACGAGGAACGCCAGCGGCTGGAGCATCTCCTCCGCCGTCGGAGCAGGATCATCGGCAAACTCGCGGTACGAGGCGATGGGCCACTTGTCGCCCACCTTGTCGCGGACGGCGATATACCGCAACTGCGCTTCCGCCGCTCCCGCCTCGGCCGTGATCTGCCGAACACCCTCCTCGACGGCCAGGCTGTCTCCGATCGAACGGACAGAAGTCACTTCCATCGCCATCACGGCCTTGGGAAACTTCTCGAAGAATGCCTTGAAGAGCGAGGTGATCTCGGCACGGCCGGTGTAGACGTTGCCGTTCTCGTCAACGAGTTCACCCTTTTCCATGAAGAGGGCGGCCACACCAGCCGGATCGGCGGCGTTGAATGCCTTGACGGTTGCCTCCATCTCGCGGGTGATCATCGCGGCGAACTCGGGGGATGCGGCCACATCGGCTGCGGCCGTAGCGGTCTCGGCAGCCTTGGCCGGCACGACCACCGACTGCACCTCGGCACCCGCCACGACACCGGCCGGCAGGAGCGCGATCAGCAGCAACCACTCCGCCTTCTGCCGGTATCCCCGAAGGCTCCTCTCAACGACGTTTTGGAGCCCCGTCTCGACCACGTTCATACAGCCCTCGACTTCGGTTTCGATGATGAATTCTCCCACAAGTTGATAGGAAAGCATTTTCCTCCCGCGGTTGCAAGCAATTCGCGGCGATACCGTGCAACAGCTGCAACGGCCGCCTCGCCGGAGCCGGCCGCTTGTCGGTTCTTCAGGCCACGTGTAGGTTTTTCGCAACGCATTCCACCCTCAGTGATTCACGTCCCCTTTTTCACCGTCACTTTCTACCGTTGAGGAGTCCACCATGGCACTGCCCACCAAGGCCGCAATGAGCCTGTTCGAGGAGTTCAAAAACTTCGCCTTCAAGGGAAACGTCATCGATCTCGCCGTCGGCGTGATCATCGGCGGTGCCTTCGGCAAGATCGTGTCGAGCATGGTCGACAACCTGATCATGCCGGTGGTCGGCGTGATCCTTCCCGGCAACAACGGCTACGAGAAATGGGCGATCACGATCGGCGAGAAGACGATCCCCTACGGCAAGTTCCTCGGCGACATCGTCAGCTTCCTGATCCTGGCCCTGGCCCTGTTCATCTTCATCGTGAAGTTCCTGGGCTGGGTCATGAAGTCAAAGGCCGCCGAGGCCGACGCCCTGCCGGCTCCCACCAAGGATCAGGAACTCCTCACCGAGATCCGCGACCTGCTCAAGCAACAGGCCCGCTGACCGGCTTGTATAGGCCATCCCATCGCTCACGCTCCGGGCTTGTACGGGCGTTCCCATAAAAGCCCCCGGCGTAAGCCGGGGGATGCTGCGTGTGAACTTCAGCCCATAACGCCAGTGGCGACAGGCCCGAAGATGGTCCGCTTGGCGACGCTCCACCAGCCCGGCCTGTCGAGCTGGAGGTACGGCGAATCGGCCGGCAGCGTGGCGACCAAATGGGCGTGCGCCAGCTTCAGGTTGTGGTAGGGGAGCGATGGGAAGAGGTGATGCAGCGCGTGGTAGCGGATCGAGAAGGGGAAGAAGAGCAGCGTGAGTGGATCGTTCCGCGTGAAGTTGCACGAGTCCATGATGTGCGACGCGAGGTCCACCCGGCTGCCGTCGCCCTCGAAATGATGGTCAGCCAGTTGTCGTAGCTGATTGAGCACCACGGTGGCCACGGCCAACGCGTAGAGCATAGGGATCCGCGTCCAGTCGTTGACGCCCAGCACCACCAGCAACGGGATCATTGCCGCCCGTAGAAAACAGGGAATCTCCACCGCGAGGATGGCCCGACGGTCAGCTGGCGTGAGCTTCCGCTCATACAGCCGGTTGAAGGTCAGCGACGACGCCCGCGAGAGCGTCCACTCGCGGAGCCGCGGATGGAGAAAGGTGACCGGCGTGAGCAGAAACCGCAGGAAGACGAGCAGCGGAAAGACGAGCACGTAGAGCGTGTATCCCAAGAGGCTCGCTGGATTCCCCGACTCCAGGCAGTTGGCGACATATTCGGGGTCCTCCGGCGTGCCGTAGAACCGCTGACTGTGATGGTCGCGGTGATGACGGGTGAAAAACGGACTCGGAGTGAGCGTCATCACGCCCGCCAGCAGGTTCCACGCCCCCTTGAAGAGCGTCATCTCGTGCTGCCCGAGATGGCAGACTTCGTGAATCAGCGATCCCAGCCGGTAGAGCCAGAAGGCCGCCACCGGAAACGCCAGCAGCTGGGGCCAGGTGCCAAAAGGCAGCGTCAGATAGGCGGCTGCCGCGGTGTAGGCAGCGACGAGACTCAGCAGAAAATCGGCCCAATACCGAAGCGGCGAGACACGAAAGAAATCGGTGTCGGCGTCGCGGATCGACTGCCGCACCTGGTGAATCCAGGCCACTGAATCGTCGGAAGACTCCACCTCTTCGGGGAGTTCCGCGATGGCTGCTGCGTTCTGCATGGGTTCCGCCTCCAATGCCGTGCCGAAACGCCGCAGTTCACCACAGATCAACCCCTGAGGCCAGCCCTTTCTTCCCCAGGGCGGTAAAGACCATAAAAAGCCGAGGAGGCTGGGCGCCCGGCGCCCAGCCTCCTCTTGATTACAACGAGCTTGTGGAGCAATCGCAGCAATTACTTGCAGCGACGGCAGCCCCGCTTGCAGCCCTTCTTGCAGCCAGCACCGGCACCGGCACCGCAGTCGCCGCAAGCCGAAGCAGCACCGGCAGCACCTGCGTCGCCGCAGCTGCCACAGGCACCGGCGGCACCAGCGTCACCGGCCGAGCCGGCATCGCCACAGCCACCGCAGGCGTTCTCAACGGGCACCTCGACGGCGACCGTCACGCACTTCTGCACGGGCACTTCCTTCGTCACCTGGTGCGGGACGCGGACCGTGTAGGTCGACGTCTTCGTCTCAGGCACGCAGTCGTACACCGTGACCGAGTAGCTCTCGGTCTTCTGCTGCGGAACCATGACCGTGTAGGAAACTTCCTTGGTCATGGTCTCGGGCACGCAGCGGGTCACCTGGTACTCCCGAGTCTTCGACTCGGTGCGGTACTTCGTGACATTGACCGTGCGGCTCTTCTGCTCCGGCACCATCTTCGTGACCGTGTAGGTACGGGTCCGCTCTTCCGGCACCATGGTGGTGACGGTGTAGTTGCGGGTCCGCTCCTCGGAACGGTACTTCGTGACGTTGACCGAACGGGTCTTCGTCTCGGGCACCATCTTCGTCACGGTGTAGTTCCGAGTCCGCTCTTCCGAGCGGTACTTCGTCACGTCGACCATGCGGGTCTGGGTCTCGGGAACGCACTTGGTGACCGTGTAG